>JBMZCU010000073.1:0-11806 GCA_049613705.1 Pseudomonadales bacterium
TTGTGATAGTCACGCCCTAAAGTGTAACGTGCTATATAGGCTTTATCAGGGTCTTTGAGTACTTTGAGTGCATCTAGAGCCGGCGGCTGGTAATTCATCCGGACACTGATAATACGACAGCTTCCCGGGACTATACTAAGCGGCTCTCGGCGCAGTTCCAGGTTGTTTTCTAAATAACTCATCTCACCTTGATAGCCCTCGGCTAGCCAAGCTTGCAAGCGCTCGAAGTCCGCGCTTAGATCCGGCGTGATCACACTGCACTGTTGAAAACCTAATGCGAGACTCCAGCGCTGGATATCCTCACCTAATTTGGCGAGTTGAGTTTGGTTGTAATGAGAGCTGTGCAAAGTATTTTCCGTACAAAAGCTCTATTGTAAAGCAAGAGAAGGCACTCTAGAAACTTATACCGCGAGTACAGCCATAAGCTGTGTGCGATGTGCCAGCTTCACAGTGATAAACCCGTAATGTGAAGATAAGTAAAGTATTGCCTCAGATCACACTTGGTGGTCGCAGCGTGTAGCAGACCGGCGTTTTGCAGTATAGTTAGCCTTTTTGTGAGGGGTGAAAAATGAGTAGAGAAGATGTTGATCTGACAGCGATCAGGCGAGAGTACGTGGCCAGCGGGTTGGATCGCACTGATTTACAGGCCTGTCCTGTGACACAGTTTGAACTGTGGTTTGAAGCTGCTAAGCAAGGGCGGCTCGATGACGTCTCATCCATGACACTGGCGACAGCGAGCGCAAGTGGTATGCCCTCGGCGCGAATAGTATTGCTTAAGCACTTCAGTGAGCGCGGTTTTTGTTGGTATACCGACTACGAAAGTCAAAAGGGAAGAGAGTTAGCAGAAAACCCGCAGGCTGAGTTGATGTTTTACTGGTACGGTTTAGAGCGGCAAGTCAGAATTCAGGGGATCGTGCATAAGTTAACGCCTGAAGATGCTCAGACATATTTTTTACAGCGCCCGGTAGGCAGTCGTCTGAGTGCGGCGGCAAGCCATCAGAGTGCAGCTATTGATTCTCGCCAGACGCTAGAGCAAAAAGTAGCGCAGCTTGAGCAGAGCGTTGGCGACAGTGTCGAGCGTCCCGCACGCTGGGGAGGATACTGTTTGCAACCCACTCAGTTTGAGTTCTGGCAGGGACGAGAAAGCCGTTTGCATGACAGATTCCAGTATCGCTTAGATAATGGTCAGTGGGATATTCAGCGGTTGCAGCCTTGAGGTCGAACATGAGCACAATTGTTAAGGATATCGGTGCTGAGCCCGATAGCGCGGTGATTTGGTTACACGGTTTAGGCGCGCACGGCAGTGACTTTGTACCGGCACTCCCCTATCTTCAGCTGCCTGAGCAGCTTTCTGTGCGCTTTGTTTTCCCCAGTGCACCTGTGCGACCTGTCACGGTTAATAGTGGGATGCCGATGCCCTCTTGGTACGATATCCTGGAAATGCTGCCAGCGCGTAAAGTGTGTGAGCGAGAGCTGAGCGCTTCAGTGACACAGGTGACCAACGTAATCGATGATTTACTTGCCCAGGGAATTACTCGTGATCGCATCGTGCTCGTTGGCTTTTCTCAAGGTGGCGCGCTAGCCTATCAGTGTGCACTTGTCGCATCACTGGGTATCGATGCAGTCGCAGCGATGTCGACTTATATACCGTTGCCTGAAAAAGTAGCCCTTGTATCTTCATCGGATGAGAAGCATGTGTTGATCATACACGGCTCAGAGGATGGCGTCGTTCCGATAGAGATGGGCAAGGCGGCACACGTTCATCTCCAGGGGTTGGGGTATACTCCAACGTGGCGTGAATTTACAATGGAACACCAAGTGAACGAGCACTCATTGCGCGTACTCGGACAGTGGATTTCGAACTATTTAGAGACATAAATATGCAGATTAGTGATAACAGCGAAGTGATCTTTCACTACGCTTTGTTAGATGACAAAGGCAAGGTTGTGGATACTTCTCGTGAGGGAGAGCCCGCTTCTTGTGTGATTGGTCGTAAACAAATAGTACCCGGGCTTGAAGCCGGTATGATGGGGCATTCAGCGGGTGACAAATTCCAACTCAAAGTGAAAGCTGAGCAGGGTTACGGCGCCTGGGATGAAGATAATGTTTACGATATCGATGCGGCAGCGTTTGGCGATGTTGCAGAGTTAGAACTCGGTACTATGTGTCAAGTGACGAATGCACAAGGTGACGAGGCACTTGTGACAGTCGTTGAAATAAATGAAGAGACGGTCAGTGTGGATGCCAATCACCCTTATGCGGGCGTCGACCTAAAGTTCTCGATAGAAATTCTCGAGGTACGAAAGCCAAGCGCATAGTGCGCTGGCGATGTCTGTTATACGAGGTAATACTTTTATGATTTGGCGTCAGATTTAAACGCTTGTAAGCATCTCACACTGTTATTACACCACACAAAAAAGGCGCCAGAGGGCGCCTTTTTTCTTGCTAGACCTTTTCACGCCACTCTAAGTCGCCTATGTGGACGTTGAGCCACTCAAAGCCAATGCGCTTAGCGACAGCAGAGGCGCCATCTAAGCTTTTGAACTCTCTTTCCTGATTTCCGCGCTGCAGATCAAGTGTCATGACATTGTCGTCTTTAGTGACAAATTTTAGTGTCCAGCCACGCGACATCGATATCGGAATAGCCTGACAAGAATCAAAGACACCGGCGTTGAAAAGCAGTTTTATCTCTTTTTCTTGCATGCTCTTTCTCCAAAATTGATGTATCTAAATAGTAATCTAATAATAAATTCTTTCATTCTAATAATCAATGAAATTTGATCAAAAATACATCACTAAACTATTGTTTTAAAAAGTTATTCACAAGCGTGAAAGAAAAACAACATATCCACAGATGTTTGTTTTTGAAAAAATATTTAAATCTGTTGATAAGTCAAAAATACAGTTGTGACATCTAATAAATCGAAAAAGATTATAACTTAAGTGGCGTTTGATTATTAGCGTGCAAGGGGTGTTTTTGCGCGTAATGGTGGCTGTAGTAACGTGTCCGTGTTAGTCGGTAGCAGCTGATAAAGGCGTAAGAAGGTGAAGCGAATGCTCGCGGATAACAATCAGTGTGTGGGTTGGGGGAAGTATTGAGGTGATCAGAAATGAGTGGGTTAAAGCCAGATCGCGTAGTGCGCTAGGTGCTTGAACCGTTATAGAGCAGTGTGCATCGCTAAGGGCGTCATGAGGGGACGTCGCTGCACATCGTTTGGCTCGTCAAAAGCTTGTAAGCGTGTCGGTTGCGCCACAATCATCTACATGGCTTGTGAGAAAATTTAACGCTAGAGCGGCTTTTGGGGTCATCGCTAGCTTTACTATTTGGAGACATTTAAGGGCAGCTTTGTGGGGCAATTTGCACTGTGTCCATCGGGCTAAATGAAGAATGTGGAGGATTGATGTGCGAGCGCGATATGTGATGAACTTATAAGAGGGCGTTTAGCGAGAAAGCTGGAGTCTGCGTTAGATGCTTTGCACCCAGCGCAAGATAAAGGGCCGTTGTTGCCTGATTGATGTTGCCCGACTGAATTTTACGCCGTAGAACGCGAGTCTCTTTGAGGCTATTAGCCCCTCAGTTTTCCACACCATCCACAGGGTGTATCGAAAACATATCGGGGCTTGTTGGCCACACCTATAGCTAGCGTTTAAGGATTAGGCTGTAACAACAATGATGCGCAGTGCTTCCAGTTTTAGCTGTAAGCTGCTGGCGTAGTCTTTGAGTTGCTCTAGTGCCTGGCGTTGATACTCAATTTCACTCGGGCGTATGTTGGGGTTTACCTCGGCTAAGGCCTCGAGCCGGCTGACTTCACTCGACATATCGAGCTCGACCGCTTTGAGCGCCTGTTCCACCATGGCGGGCTGCTGTTTTAAAGCGAGGCTGTCGACCTTGCTTATCTGTTGCTCAATTTGGTCGCGCGCATGTTTGATCAGATTCTGTGCGCTGCGCTTAGGGACGCGCTGGGCAAGTTTGCTGATGTTAGCACCGCTGAGTACCGCAGAGAGGTCGTTGCCGTTAGAGTCTAGAAGTACCCGATGCATAGCTTGATCTATATAGCGGCTGATCTGTAAGGATTTAGGCGCTGCGCAGTGAGGCACATAAATCGCTTCGACGAGTAGGGTGCCCTCTTTAAGTGGCGGCAGTTTCAAGGTGCAAAATGCTGTATTGCCGTGATCAGAGCTGAGCATCATGTCCATTGCACCGCTGACGAGAGGGTGTTCCCAGCTGAGGAAGTTCAAGTCATCACGGCTCAGCGCCTGCTCTCTGTCCCAGGTAGCGGTGAGGCCGTCTTCAGAGAGACCGGGAAAGTGCCCAGTGCGCATATGATCACCTGGATGCAAAGTGAAGCTGTGCGCATCGTAACCCTGCACCTCAACACCGAAATAGTCGCACAGGCGCTCAACGTATTTAGCTAGCACTTCACCGCTTGAGGCCTGCGCTAGCTTATCGAGTATCTCTTGTGCTGCACGAGGGCGGCAAGAATTGAGTTCAAGCACTCGATCGCGACCGAGTTGTAGCTGCTCTTCAATGTGCTGGCGCTGGCTGCGGGTGCTGTCGATGAGGTTCGCTATCTCTTGGCTGTCGCGGCAGTTGAAATTATGCTGCAGGGACTCGCGGTGCGTCTGAAAAAGCTGCATGCCGATCGCGCAACTGTGTTCGAAAGCATTACATCCGTTGTGATACCACTCTAGCAGTACCTGCTGGGCGCTATCTTGATAGAAGGGAACGTGGATTTGGACATTGTTACGCTGACCTATACGATCAAGACGGCCAATGCGCTGCTCTAAAAGATCAGGATTTAGCGGTAAATCGAAGAGGACTATTTTACTGGCAAACTGGAAGTTACGGCCCTCGCTGCCAATCTCAGAACACACGAGCAGTTGGGCACTGTCTTCTAAATTAGCGAAGTAGGCGGCCGCTCTGTCGCGATTGATTAATGACATTCCCTCGTGGAAGGCGGCGCAGCGCACGCCTTCGCGAAGGCGCAGGTGGTCTTCCAGGGCAATGGCCGTTTCTGCTCGAGCGCAGATCAGTAAAATTTTCTCGTAGCGATACTCTTTGAGCCAGTCGGCTAACCATTCAACACGTGGGTCGCTGAAGAGCCAATCTTGGCCGAGAACCTGCTCAGGTTGAAGCTTTTCCAGCGGGCTGAGTTCAGCGGCGAGAGCGTCGTAAAGTGCTGGTTTTTCTAGCGGGTGTGCGTGTAGCTCGCGGCTGGGGAAACCAGTGATCGCAGCGCGGGTATTACGAAATAGTACACGTCCAGTGCCGTGTTGATCGAGCAGCTGCTGGATCACATCTTCTAGGTGGCGCTCAGGTTCGTCATCAGTTAGGGAGGCTTTTAGTGCACTAAACTGGTGTGGGTTAAGAAAGCTCTGCAGTTGAGCGTCGAATGTTCCCGCTACTAAAGCTTCGCAGGCGTTCTCACTTGTCAGTGACTCCAGTAGATTACTCAGCGGTTGGTAATCTTGCTCTTGGGCAATAAAAGCTTCTAGATCGTAGTAGCGATCGGGATCGAGTAAGCGAAGTCGTGCAAAATGGCCTTCGCGCCCAAGTTGCTCTGGTGTGGCTGTTAGCAGTAGTAGGCCTTGAATTTGGCGGGCCAGTGACTCAACCAAATTGTATTCTGGGCTAGCTTGAGTGGGTGACCACTCTAAATGGTGGGCTTCATCGACGATGAGTAGATCCCACTGCGCCGCTTGTGCCTGCGCGGCGCGGTGCGGGTTAGCACTGAGAAAATCTAGAGAGCAGAGCACGAGTTGTGCGCTCTCAAATGGATTGACATCATGCATGTGCTCGGGAATAACATCGTCTTCAAGCAGGTCGAGATCGATATCAACTGGTGTTTCTTCAATGGCAATGCAGCGCTGCTCGTCCAGAATTGTAAACATCAGATTGAAGCGGCGCAGCATTTCTACTAACCACTGATGTACCAGGCTGTCGGGGACTATGATGAGGGCGCGCTGGGCGCGATCTGTGCACAATTGCTGGTGCAAGATTAAACCGGCTTCAACTGTTTTACCAAGGCCCACTTCGTCGGCCAGTAAAACTCTTGGTGCGTGACGGTTGGCGACTTGTGAGGCGATGTAAAACTGGTGCGGCAGGGCCTGAACACGCGGACCAATTAAGCCGCACACTCCTGATTGCTGATGGGCGTGACGGTGTGCCAAGCTCTCAACGCGCAGGTCAAAGGATTTGATTTTATCGATTTGGCCGGCAAATAGCCTATCTTGCGGCTTACTGAAATGCACAAAGCTGTCGAGCTCAATCTCCGGCAGTGTTGCCGGGTTGCCAGCCTCGTCGAGGCATTGGTAGATAAAGCAGCCATTGTGTTCGAGGCGCTCAGTTACCGTGTAGCTCTCACCACTTTGGTCACACACCTGCTCTTTGACATTGTAGATCACACGGCTCAAGGGAGCGTTGTCTGTAGCGTAGGTGCGGCGCTCGCCTGCAGCGGGGAAGCTCACTTCTATGCGTCGGTTTTCGCTACTGACGACTATGCCTAGTCCCAATTCCGATTCGGTATTGCTTATCCAGCGCTGTCCGGGGGTGAATTCATTCAGTTTCATGTGTATCAACCTGTATCTGTCTGTCGACCGTCAAGTTAGTGGCCGCTGTTAGAGGTCTAGCGATGCTTAAAGCTGCGATGTAAATGTGCGCGTCTAGACCTAGTGTATTGCGTTGCAAAATATTTATCGAATCTAGTCGCTCGCGGCAGTGTTTTTCGCGGCGATCCACTGCGACATGTACTTTGTACTTTTGTGCATGTGATGGCGCAGCATAGTGCCGGTAAAATTTTGGCGGCGGTGCCGCTCAAGATCTAGCTGGCATGCGCTGATACGCTCATCGAGCAGAGCCGTTAATGCCGCCCTGTCGTATCGCTTTGCAAGAATGATTGCACAGCTATTACTGGCCTCTTGCCAGCGCTCAGCATCTTGGTGAAGCGCGATAGCCTGATGGGCAAGTTGCTCACAGTCATTGGCGAGCGCACCCGGCCACGGGTATTCACCGGCCATAGATTCGGCGCCCAGTGTGGTTGTTACGCTTGGGGTGGCGCAGCGCATGGCATCAGTAAATTTTCCTTTTATACCCGCGCCGAAACGCAGCGGGGCAAGGCAAACTCTGGCATGCTTCAACACATCAAAGGCATCTTCTGCCCAACCCAGTACATGGAATCCTTCGCTTTCACTGTGTAAATCGGTGACTTTTTTACTCGGATAGGCGCCGTAGATGTGAAGTTGGGCGTGGGGGAGCTTGCGGCGAATGCGCGGCCAAATTTGCTGTTTAAGCCATAGAGTGGCATCCCAGTTAGGGGCGTGGCGAAAGTTGCCTATGCTGACAAAGTGTTGGCGCGCGGTAAAGTTGGGGCTATTTTGCAGTGCCGGTTCAAGCATAAAAGGCAGATGGACCAACTGCGCGCGAGGTACGCCAAAACAATTGTTGAGTAGCTCTATTTCGAACTCCGAGATCATGAGACTCAGATCGCAGCGGTAGATGGCTGCAATTTCGCGCTGGCAGACATCTTGCACTGACATCTGTGCGAACAGTCGCTCAGTGTCGGCAAATTGAGTGTCGAACTGTATGCCCTGTTTGAGGGCTGCCTTGTGATTGTCGTGTCTGGCTTGTCGTAAACTGTGCAGATCTTCGGTGTCTAAAATACGTAGGCAGTCAGGCACGCACTGCTCTACGCGCCAACCGAATTGCTCCTCCATCATAAAGCGATCAAAAATCACAGTGGCCGGATTGAGTTCACTCACCCAAGTATTGAAACTGTCACAGTTAAGTGCGATGTGCTGTTCCTTAACACCGAGCTGTGTAAGATCTTCACGGTGCTCGCCAAGCTTGGCCGGGCTGGCAAACACAACACGATGGTTTTGCGCAAAATAGGTTATCAGCTGCATGATTCTGGAGCCCGCAGCTGAAGAGTTGGGCTCGGGCCAGACGTAACCGATAAAGAGAACGGGCCGGGAGTTGCTTGTTGTGGTCATTACTTAACTGTATGTAGAGAGCGCAGCTGCCTATTTTACTATAGACAGGGCTCAATAGTCATCCGAGGAATGGCGTAGCCCGTGCTCGGTGTAGCACCTAGTAGTTAAGTAGTAGTTAAGTAGTAGTTAAGTGGTAGTTAAGTAGTGGCTAAAGAGGCGCTAAGCTAAAGGCAGGGGATGCTCTATCGAAAAGTGCAGCTCCACCGCTTGGGCGTTCAGCAAAGTCATTTGTCACGAGAGGGTAATAGAACACGCGCTTTATCTTCGCTGCGAATGCTTTTTAACCCTAGGCACTAAGTGTATTGATGATGGCGCACTTGCGGCAGTGTAAACATGTGTAATTGAAAGCAAGCTCTTGTGGGCTAGTGCGCTAAAGCGCTGATCACAATCAGCGCTTTTTTCTTGGATTACCTTTTTACATCCAGTTCGGCGCTTAGTTGCCCGGGTAATAGGGCTTGCTTGACTACGTGGCAGCGCTTAAAGTGTTGCTCTTAATGAGTAAGGTGCTGTTAGTAAAGGCGCTGTTTGCCTAGCTACTGTTCGCATAGGTGCTGTCTGTATAGGTACTGTTTGTATAGCTGCTAGCATTAAACGTGATTGTTCACTCTCGCGCTGCAGTTGCCAGCTAGGGTTGGTATGAAGGCTGCAAATAAGTGACACCTCTCTTAGTTTTTATTGGTGAGGTCATTGTGTCAGCACGCCATTTTCAGTTGTCTTTTTTTAGTACTGCCAGCTTAAAACCGCCGCCTGTGTATTTTACGTTGCCACAGCGACATGCGAGACTACAGCACCGAATGGAATAGATTAATTGAGGAAAGTTATGATCGAATTAACGTCGCTTGCGGCGCAAGTACAAGCGCGCTTTAACAGCCAAGCTGCTTCAGGAATTCAAGCGAGCTTCCAGTTTAACTTGAGTGATGGCCAAGCCTTTTACGTGACGATTCACGATGGCAAGTGCAGTCTAACTCAGGGAGTCGACAGCGCTGCAAGTATTGCTTTTACGCTGTCTGAGAAGACCTTGAGTGATGTTGTCAATGCACAAGTCAATGCGCTGCAAGCTTTTATGGCGGGAGATATTCAGGCTGAGGGTGATATGACGCTTGCGCCTATCCTGGCACAAGTTTTTTCAGCCTAACAACACAGTTGGACGTGAGGAGTAAACCATGAGTGATGCGCAGCGCGGAAGCTGGATTCCTGAATCTATCAACCCACAGCAGTATCAAAGTGTCCTACAAGTGCTATCTAGCGCTTGTCGCGAGCACGCTGATAAACCTGCATTCAATAGCTTGGGGCAGACGCTGAGCTTTGAAGAGTTAGACCACTACAGCGATGCGTTTGCCTGCTATTTACAGCGCGAGACTGATTTACAACCAGGGGATCGCATTGCCATTCAGCTCCCCAATACTCTGCAGTATCCCGTTGTACTTTTCGCAGCGCTCAAAGTGGGGTTGGTGGTCGTCAACACGAATCCACTCTACACGCCACGTGAGCTTGAACATCAGTTTAACGATGCAGGCGTCAAGGCGCTGGTGGTGTATCAGGGCGTGGCTCACAGTGTTGAGAAGATTGTCGCCAACACGTCGCTAAAGTGGATTTTTACCACGCAGTTGGCAGATTTACACAGTTTCGCTAAGCGTCACGTGATCAATACACTGGTAAAGCGAGTCAAGAAAATGGTGCCAGCCTATCAGCTGCCGAGCGAGCTGAGTTTTCGCCGCTGCCTGATGCGCTATCTCGGTCAAAAGCCCGAATTGGTTGAATGCCAGCCCTCGAGCCTCGCTGTGTTGCAGTACACGGGGGGGACCACAGGCGTTGCAAAAGGAGTGATGCTCAGCCACGCCAACCTAGTGTCGAATATGCTGCAGGCCAAGCAGGTAATCGGCTTAGCGCAGCCTGGCTGGAGTGAGGTGCTTATCGCACCGCTGCCGCTCTATCACATTTACGCGTTTACAGTGTCTCTGGTAATGCTAGAAGCGGGTGGACAGAGTGTCTTGATTGCAAACCCGCGAGATATCCCCGCATTTGTCAAAGAGCTTAAAAAATGGCGTTTCTCGAGTTTCCTTGGCCTCAATACGTTGTTTGTTGCGCTGTGTCGCGCCGAGCACTTCGACAAGTTGGATTTCTCTAATCTGAAAGTCACAATCTCTGGAGGCATGGCGCTGACACAGCACAGCGCTGAAGTGTGGCACGGCGCAACGGGTTGTCGCATTATGGAAGGCTACGGTTTGACGGAGGCCTCGCCTGTGGTCGCGGCAAACCTGCCCACAGATACTATGCTGGGCACCATCGGCTACGCGCTGCCAGAGACGCAGTTGCACATTCTCTCGGAGGAGGGGGAGCCGCTTGCCGATGGCGAGGCGGGAGAGCTCTGTCTGCACGGCCCGCAGGTAATGCAGGGGTACTGGCAGCGGCAGGAGGAGACAGATAAAGTCTTTACTGCTCAGGGCTTCCTGCGTACCGGCGATGTGGCGCTGCGCGATGAGCATGGCCGTTACCGAATAGTCGATCGCGCCAAAGATCTGATCATAGTATCGGGCTTTAACGTCTACCCGACAGAAGTAGAGGACGTCATAAGCTCACATCCAGAAGTTATCGAGTGTGCGGCCATTGGTATCGACAATGGCGACAGTGGCGAGCGGATTATGCTCTTCGTCGTCCGCGAGGGCGACTCACTTGAGGCGCAGGCTTTGATTGCTTGGTGCCGCGAACAGCTCACCAGTTACAAAGTGCCTCGCGAAGTAGCCTTTGTCGACGAGCTGCCCAAGTCGAATGTCGGTAAAGTGTTGCGCAGGGTGCTGCGCGATGAGTACAACGGATAGCGATCCAGTGTGGGCAGGGCGTAGTGCTTGGTTGGTATGCTCAAGCGTTTGCTCACACTGTTGATAGCCCGCCGAGGCTGCGTAAGTGCGCTAGCTGGTTAGTTGAAAGGGTTTTCCGGAGAGTTTTAGCGCCAACTCGTTGAAAATAACCCAGCTATCTCCCTCAGCTAATCCCTTGATAATCTGATCAATTTGCGAGCACTGTGCGAGCATCTGCTCGAGCAGGCGCGGCTTTTGGCGCCCCGCCGCTTGCTTGAGAAAGCGTTTTTTACTGCCCCAAATGCGCAATTTAGTACACAGGCTCTCGTAGCTCTGGCCCTGCTGTAAACCGGCGTTCACACTGTGAATGAGTCTGATTTCCCGGCTGAAAGCCCAGAGGATGATCGAAGGTTCTACTCCCTCTTGCGAGAGCACCTGCAGAATCTTGAGCGCGCGTTCACTCTGGCCGGCGACAATGGCATCCATCAGTCCGAAGACATCGTAGCGCGAGCTGTCCGAGACAGCGGCGACTATGTCTTCGGCGCTGAGCTGCTGCTCACCCTGCAGTAACACCAGCTTGTCCAACTCCTGTTTAGCGGCGAGCAAGTTGCCCTCGACGCGCTCGGCGAGCATGGCGATGGCGTCGCTGTTGAGCTGAAGGTTGAGTGTCCGGGCGCGCTGTTGCAGCCAGTTGGGGAGCTGCTGCTCGTCTACTGGCCAAATCTCGACTATCAGGCCCTGCTGGTCAATCTGTTTGAACCAAGCAGACTTTTTAGCCCCGGCATCGAGTTTATCGGCGATGATCAGCAGCTTGTTTTCAGGAGGGGCGAGCTCGAGATACTGTTGCAGTATTTGAGAGGCTGCCTTGTTGATTTTCTGGCTGGCGAGGCGAATTTCAATGAGCTTTTTTTCGGCGAATAGCGAGAGGGCGCTGGCGCACTCAAGCAGGTATTCCCACTTGAATCCCGCTTCGACGTGAAGCACCTCTCGTTCCTCGAACCCCTGCTGCTTCAAGTGAG
>JBMZCU010000074.1:0-11611 GCA_049613705.1 Pseudomonadales bacterium
AGCGCCAACAGCGGAATCAACGCCGCGGCGGGCACCGCGTTGTTCGCAGCTTCTGAAGCGACTAGCCCTTCGGGAGAGCCGCGGCCAAAATCCTGCGGCCGCTTGGAGAGCTTCTGCGCAAAATTGTAGGAGAAGAACTGCGCCAGAAATTCACCGACCCCGGGAATAATACCCATAAAGACCCCGAAACCGGAGGAGGGAGCAAACACCTTGGGCATCTTGAACACTTCTTTGAGGCCGTCGAAGAGCCCACCTTTGAGCTCGGGCTCATCAACTTTATCATCACCCTTCATCAGGAGGATAAACGCTTGGCTGAGGGCGAATAGCCCGAGTACCACGACGATCAAATTGATCCCTGAGGAGAGCCAGGTCTGGCCAAACGTGAAGCGTTTAGTGTACTGAATGGGCTCTAGACCTATCGTATTGAGAAAGATCCCGAGGCACAGCAGAAAGCCTGCGATCATGTGCTGCCCGCTGTGCGATATCACCACCAGCACCATTCCTAAAATACAGGCGAGGAAAATCTCCCGCGAGCCAAACATAGGCGCGACTTCAGCCAGCACAGGTGATAGCGCTATCAATGCGATTACAGAGAGGATACCGCCGAGGAAAGAGGCGCCGTAGGACAGCGCCAGCGCCCGTGCGGCTTCGCCGCGCCGGGTCAGCGGGTAGCCGTCGTAAGTGGTCAGCGCATTGACCGGTGTGCCAGGCGTGTTGCACAAAATGGCGGGAATGGCACCGCCAAACATCGCCGAGCCGTAAATACCTAAGAGCAAAGTCAGGCCGACGATGGGCTCCATGGCGAAAGTCGCGGGCAGCAGGATGGCGATCGCAATCGCTGGGCCAACGCCGGGTATGGCACCTATGATGACACCGCCGAGAGAACCCAGCACAAGGGCGAGGGCGACATCGAGGCGAAAGATAATATCTAAACTGGACAGTAGCGTATCCATAACACACTCTTGTTTTTGTTAGTCGAGGCTCTGCGGTGGCAAAAGCCTCTCGTTATAGCTTTAGGATCATAAAGTTGCGTATCGCTTCGGGCAGGTAGCTGTAGAGCTCGCCCCCGGGAATTTTGACCTCGAGAAATGCCTTAAACAGCACCACCACTGCCGCACTCAAACCCACTGCAGCGAAGTACATCACCCGGCGTTTATAGCCCAGGCGCAGGGTCATGATCACAGAGAAGAGCACTGTGCTGGGCAGATAGCCCAGCTGTGGCACTAGCCAGACGTAGCCGAGGAACCACAGCGGGTATTCGACAACGTGCAGCCAGGCGAGTAACTCGGCGCTGACAGCGCCCGGTGCACGCTCGCGGCGCACCCAACTGCCAATTAGAAAGCAAGTGGCAAAGAAGCACATGCCACCGAGTGCTATCGCCGGCCAAAAGCCCGGCTGAGAGACGAAGGCTTTGCGCTTGGGAAACTTCACCTGCTCACCCAAGTTGGAGAGCAGCCAGAAGGAAAAGAGCACCAGCAAGAGTGCAAAGACCCACTGCGCAGGGTGACTGTGGGTTTCGATCAGCTGCTGAACCTTGCGCGATTCACTCGGCCCCGTCGCTTTTATCTCTTCACTCACAACGCCTACCTCACAGTTTGGCAAAGCCCGCATCGAGGGCGCTTAAGATACGTTGCACATCCGCTTCAGTAATGATCAGCGGCGGCGAGAGAATGATGACGTTGCCCGAGATACGCAGCATCACGCCGGCGTCATAGGTCCCCTCGTAGACAGCATTCATTACATCCTTAGCAGCCGGGGTTTTCGCCGCAGCATCGCCGACCAACTCCAGCGAACACATCAGGCCTACACCACGCACATCGCCAATAACTGGGTATTTGCGCTGCAGCTCGAGCAGCCCAGCCTTGAGCTCTTCACCGCGTACCGCGGCGTTGTCTTTGACGTTTAAGCGTTTAGTTTCACGCAGTGCCGCCAGTGCCGCCGCACAGCCCACCGGGTGGCCAGAGTAGGTGTAACCGTGGCCGATGTCGCCGAAGCTATCTTTGTTGGACTCAAACACAGAGGCCACTTTGTCGCTGATCAACGCCGCACCAAAAGGGAAGTAGGCATTGCTAATGCCCTTAGCCGTGGCCATCAAATCCGGTTTGACGCCCCAAAGCCGCGAGCCGCTCCAGGCGCCGGTGCGACCAAACGCGGTGATCACTTCATCGGCGATCAGCAAAATGCCGTGTTTATCACAGATCTCACGCACGCGCGGCATAAAGCTGGCGTGTGGCACGATGACGCCACCAGCGCCGAGCACCGGCTCCATGATAAAAGCGGCTATAGTGTCAGCACCCTGAAAGGCGATTTCATCCTGCAGCATCTTGATGCAGGCGTCTGCGACTTGCTCAGCATCTTCAAGGCCGAAGGGATTGCGATACACCCAGGGCGCGGGAATGTGGAACACGCCCGGCATCAGCGGCTCGTAATTGCGGCGAAACTTAGCGTTGCCATTGACTGAGGCACCGCCAAAGTGAGTGCCGTGATAGCCTTTTTTCAGCGCCAGAAACTTAGTGCGATCGCGATCGCCGTTAAGCTTGTGATACTGGCGCGCCAGGCGCAGGCAGGTCTCTACAGAATCTGAGCCACCAGAAGTGAAGAAAGAGCGCGTCATGCCGTCTTCGGCAAACCACTCCATCAGCTCTGCCGAGAGCTCGACCAGTGGCGCTGTGGTGGTGCCGCGAAATGAAGAGTAGTAGGGCAGTACGTCCAGCTGATTATTGATCGCATCTTTTATCGGCTGGCAGGAGTAGCCCAGGTTGGCATTCCACAGCCCGCCGACAGAGTCCAGCACGGTATTGCCATCGATATCGGTAATTTCCACGCCCTCTGCCGCGACGATGACCTTTGGCGGATTGGCGCGCATGTCGGCGGGGTGCGCCATCGCGTGCCAGAAGTTTTTGGCGTTGTTCTCTTTGATAAAGGCTGAATTTTCCATGTTGTCCTCTTTAACTCTGCACGGCGCCGAGGCGCTTTATACTTGTTTTAAATTTGATCGATAACCGCTGCGTAGCTGGCACTGGGGTCGAGCACATCGAACCACTGGGTGCGCATGCCGCAGGCCTCTGCCCCCTTGATATTGCGCGCTTGGTCATCGATGAACAGACACTGCTCGGGGGCGAGCTGCAAGCCGTCGAAGATCTGCTGATAGGCACGTGGATCGGGCTTTAAGATTTCGGTATAGGTCGCATCGACCACCTGTTCAAAGCGCGACATAAAGGGCAACTTGTGGCGCAGGTCAGCGCCATAGAAAAGATCGAGTTCATTGGAGAGAATCGCCAAGCGCACTCCAGCAGCCTCCGCGCGCTCGATACAATTAAGAAATTCAGGGCGGATAATCTCCAGCGGGTTGGCTCCGCGCGCGCGAATCACAAACTCCTGCATACTGCTCCACTGCTCACTCAACAGCGCTCCTGTCTCGCGGGCGCGGTGTAGCCAGTAATCGCGCTCACTGATTTCATCGGCCTGCATTGCGCGCCACACCTCATCTCCCGCAGGATCAAAAGGGCCGCGCCAAGTCAGAGTCCCCGCTGCCAGTCCCAGCTCGCGCTCTGTCAGCGCATGAGTCTCAAACATCGTCTTAGAGATCACACCGCCAAAGTCAAAAACCAGTGCCTGTACGCTCATGACAAGTGCTCGCTGTTGACAGTTGCAAACTCAACGCCTAGTGTCCCGCCCAGTGCCTGGGTCGCCTCCTGCGCCGCTGCGATCACTAGCTTGGCGATATCTCGCTCGCGCTGAGGATCCATGCGCGACGTCGGGCTTGCCACCGCCACTGATCCCAGTGGTGCACCGAGTGCATCAAAGAAGGGAGCGGCAATGCCGTACACCTCATTTTCGTACCCTTGGTTGGAGATGGCGTAACCGCGCTCACGTGTTGCTGCAAGCTCCTTTTTTAAATCGCTGACCGTGCGAACTGTCGTACTGGTATAAGCCTCTAGTTCATCGCCAATCAGCTCGGCAAAGCGCTCCTCGCTGGAAAAGGCTAAGTAGCCTATACCTGATGCCGTCGCGTGAATCGGCAGCGGCTCATCATCCTGTAAGTGCACGCGAATCACGCGCGTAGAAGGTGAGATACCAATGGACATCATACTGTTATCTGTACCGGCGGAGAGTGAGGCGTGTGCAGTCTCCTCCGTCACCTGGGTCAGCTTGTGCAAGATGGGCTCCACAATGCTCACCATAGGCGAAGTTGCTTCGCGAATGCGCGCCAGCTGTAAAAAGCCTATGCCTAAACGATAGTCACGCGTTTCCAAGTTCTGCTCGATAAAGGCATGCTTTTGCAGTGCAACCAGTAGGCGCCGCGTCCCAGCTTTATCTATTTTGGCCAGGCGGGAAAGCTCAGAGAGCCCGATCTCTGGGCGCTTAGTACTGAACAGCCCGAGGATTTTCATTGCTTTATCTACTGTCTGCATCTTGTCTCACACATCTCTATCAAATTCTAAAGCGCCGTGTCGCTGGCGACTTTTTGCTCGTGGAAATTATGTTGACAGCTAAAAAAATAAAATGCAATAATTATTTGAACCTTTGGTTCTAATAGTGAACCGATTGAGTTTAAAGCAATTTTTGGATCACACTGAGGAAAGACAATGAAAAAAATAAGTACGTTAGTCTCAGCAGTTATTGCATCTAGCTGCCTAATGCTGGGTACCGCACAGGCCCAGTACCCTGAGAAGCCTGTCTCTATCGTGGTACCGTTCCCCCCAGGTGATCTAGAGGACGTCACCAGCCGCATGATCGCCAACACTTTCCAGGATATGTACAAGGTGCCGGCAGCGGTTATCAATAAACCAGGTGGCGGTGGTGGCCCTTTCCCAGGCGCAGTGAGTGTGGCCAAAGCTAAACCTGACGGTACCACCATAGGGTCTTTCGTGATGGCGGTACCGCTAGTGGGACCGCAGATTGGCATTCCAGAGCTGAGCCCCAACCCCTTTGAGCCGATCGGCCTCTATATGACCTATCCCTTCGTGATTGCTGCATCAAAAGATGCGCCCTATCAAAGTTTGGAGGAGATGGCGGCCTACGCTAAAGATAACAAGCTTATTTTGGGCCACTTCGGCGCTCCGCTTATTCCCTCTAAGGTATCCATCGCACTGGCAGACAAAATGGGCTTTGAGTGGGCTTCAGACGCCGGCTTTGACGCGCTGGATTGCAACACACTGGCCTCCGGTGACGTCGATGTGATCAACACCACGCTGCAACTGATCCTGCCGTGCTTGGATAAAGTCAATGTTCTGGCGGCGGTGACAGAAGAGCGCATCAACAAGATCCCAGATGTGCGCACTGTAGGTGAGCTATTTCCCGAGCTAAAAATCGGCCTGTGGAACGGCATCTTCGTGCACAAGGACACACCGCAAGAGGCGCGTGACAAAATCGCAGCAGCCGTTAAGCAGACAGCCCTTGGCGAGCAAGCCCAGCAACTCTCTGTGAAAACCGGTGCCCAAGTGTACTGGAAGGATGCTAAACAAGCAGATGCTCAGCTCAAAACCGACGCGCAGACCATTGCCAACTTAGAGGCGCTACTCAATAATTAGGTGCGCAATCTCCTAAGCACCCTTGCTATACGATGTGTAGAGCCCTTGACGGGCTCTTTCACATTCAAACAAAGAGTAAATAAAACTCAGCTTTTTTCTTAAATTCTTCCCGCCATCAAAGTCCCCAACTCACTGTAAAAATTTAAAAAAACTGTTTCTGTCGCTATTTCGGAACTATAAATCCGGGGCTTTTCAAACACTTGACAGACTACTTGGTTAGATTTCACGCAACGCCAGTGCTATCATTTATCTATTGTTAATATTTAGATTTCGTTCATCTTAATCTGTAGATAAATAGGTCTTCCTATGTCAAATAAAGCGTACTCCCTCTCCTATCTCCAGATTCTGGACGGTGATGATAACCAAGTCAGCACCAACAACCTCAACGGTATGATTCGGATCAAGCTAGGGATCCCAAAGAATGCAAAGGCCGGCGATAAGATCATGCTCGATATTGACGGTGATGGTAATCCAGATCGCACCATCACCATCAAATCCAAGCACTTGGGAAAGGCAATAACCGCAAAGTTCTCAGGCCATAGGTTCGCGATAAGTGATGACCAGATCACCGCAGCAGCTTGGGTTGTGACGAAAACAGGTAAAGCGGGGAAAAAGGTTACCGACAGCAGTGGTGTCAACATTTCTCTGGATGAGCCAACCCTCTCACTGCAAGATAGCCCCGATAACCTAAACCAGGGCAATCTAGCCATTCACGGCACGGCGACAGCCAACAGTGAAATTACCCTGTACAGCGGTGACAAGGTATTGCTGACCACTAAAACCAATAGCAAGGGAAAGTGGAGCGCTGCTATTGATTCTATGGAGGTAGGTGAGCATCAACTAACCGCCAAGGCTAGCTTTTACGGCAAGAGCCAAATGTCACAGCAGCTAAGTGCTACTGTGCTCTCTGCTAACTCACTCAAGACCGACTTTTTAGAATTGCTGCAAGAGGACAATATAATCAACTTCAAAGAAGTTGATAACGCCGGGCGCGAGGACAGTAAAGTCCAACTGAAAGTAACACTCCCACCAGGCACGATTGTCGGGGAGCATGTAATTATTTTAATCACAAACCCAGACGGTGTTCCCAGCCTCTTCTCGCATGTTCTAACGCTTGATGATATTCAAAGAAACGGCTTAACGCTGCCTATCCCCACTGCGCGCTTAGTCGATAGCAACGGTGATTACCTCAATGGAAACTATAAGCTATCTCTGATCATTGCCAATGGCATAGGCCACACAACTGAACACCCAGGAGATATCACCTTTACTTTAGATGCAGATATCCCAGAACCTGTTGCCAGCATCGGAATACTCGACGGCGGTGATGAAAATCTGACCGATGAGGACCTTGCATCTGACATCACAGTACGCGTCGATATTGCCAGTAGAGCCCAGCCGGGCGATATTCTGCACATCGACGTCAATGGCGACGGCAAGCCCGAGCTGACCCATATCTTAGAGGCCGCTAACATCGGCAAGCGGCTGGATTTTAAAATCCCGGGGAGTGAATTTAAACTGGTCAACAAGGTCGTCACCGCAACTGCGACTGTCTCAGATATTGCCGGTAACCAAAGCCCAAAGAGCAGCGACACTAGCAGCGTCGACAGCGAGCCGCCAACCAGCAAGACAACCAGCATCGATATTGACCCCAATATCACCGCCGACGACACCCTGATTCAACGCGACAGCGATAAAAGCATTGCCATCACGGGCAGCGTCACTGGTGAGTACTCTTCGGGTGATAAGGTTACTCTCAGCGTTAACAATAAAGAATTCACCGGCAAAGTAAGTGCCAGTGGCACGTTTTCTATCAAAGTGCCTGGCAGTGATTTAATTGCCGATGGCGATCGCAAAGTTGAGGCGACCGTTGAAGCCACAGATGCTCACGGCAACAAAGCCGACAAAGGTGAAATCACAGATACCGAGCGCTACAAAGTCGATCTCGATGCGCTCGATACTGACGCGGATGAAATCATCGACAGCATAGACATCGACGATGACAATGACGGCATCCTAGACAGCAACGAAACGGCTAAGGCCACATCCGCCGGCGAAACGCTGGGAGATATTACACAGTCTGTGAAAGAGCAGAGCCAGTGGCAAGCGGCACAGAGCGATGGCTCCCTCAACATAGCCGGTAGTGGTGCTGAAATCACTGCTCAAGGGGTAGTCTTTAATGTCAGCACCGGCATGGAAACCTCTGATGCAGTCGCCACACTCGATATCGAGAGCGATGGCAGTACCCCAGTCTTGGTCGAGTTTACTGTGGCCCGGCTAATTGCCACCGGCTCACACGGCGGTGAGGTCAACGCGCTGTTTAAATTAGTCGACAAAGACGGCACTGTACTCGATCAAATCCACTGGCACAGCGCGCCTCACACCGACAACGATCACTACTACCGCTACCCAGATACCCTCGCACTCAAAGGTCAGGGAACTGGCTTACAGCTGATTGCCGACGACGTCGGCAGCTTTACCACCACGCACTTACCAGGTAACGACTGGGCTCTAGAAAACGTCAAAGTCTTTGGCTACGAAAGTACCCAGCCCGCTGGCGATGAGCTAGACACCGACGGCGATGGTATTGTCAACTCACTCGATCTGGACAGCGACAACGACGGTATCACTGATAATGTCGAGGCCCAGAAAACTCAAAACTACATTGCCCCATCCGGCGTAGATGCCAACGGCGACGGGCTTGATGACGCTTACAACAAGGGCTTTTCCGGTGTGGATAGCGACGGTGACGGCATACGCGACGCCTACGATAGCGATTCCGACAACGACGGCACGGGCGACGTCGCCGAGCGCGGTGACGGTCAAGCTGAGAAGATAACGTCACATAAGGACACCGATAACGACGGACTGCTCGATATATTCGAACACGGCAGTGACGACGATGGGTACAACGTTCACGATGGAAACGTTCAAACTAGGAATGGCAACATCCTGAAGTTCAATTTAGGGGATTCCGATAACGATACCAGCGCGAACGGCAAAAACGCCAACGACGCCGGGGTCAATCTCGACTACCGCGAGCGCACTGACAGCGACGGTGACGGTATCGCTGACGAAGTAGATCTCGACGATGACAACGACGGTCTTTTAGACAGCGAGGAGTTCACCGTACTCCAAGGCCAGCACTTCTTCGTCAACTCTCCCGGTGAATGGCTCATACACGATGTGCGCAGCAGCCGCAGTGACAGCCAAGTACAAATCCCCAAAGACCAAAGTACTACCGCACTCGATGGGCTCGTTTTTTTAGCGGGAGCCCATAAGCAAACCACAATCACGGTAGATTTGGACCTTAGTGGCAATACGCTGATGGCAGGTATTTTTAAGTTCCACGTCGATAGCAGCCAACTCAGCGCGGGGCAAACTGGTGCCAAAATCGATCTAATCGACAGCCAAGGTAGTGTTATTGACTCCGTTACTTATCGCGCTGGGCAAAGCGAAATAGTTGTATTGGAAGGTAAAGGGTTAGGGCTGAAAGTCAGTATTTCCAGCCCAGACAGCAACCCCTTTATCATCACTAGCATGTCGGCCAGCTATGACGAGCTGGGGGTCGATAGCGACGGTGATATGTTGATTGATTCACTGGATATCGACAGCGACAATGACGGTATCTTAGATAATGTCGAAGCGCAGACGACTCAAGATTACATCGCTCTTAGCACCAAGGATAAGAACAATAACGGCTTGGATGATGCCTACGAAGGAAAAAACACCCTCAGCGCTGTCGACACCGACGGCGATGGCACGGCAGACTTTCTTGATACCGACAGTGATAACGACGGCAAACTTGACAGTAAAGAGCGCGGCGATGGCCAAAACAGCAGCAGTAGCTCGCAAGATGACAGTGATGGTGACGGATTGCTGGATATCTTTGAAAACGGCAAGACAAACGATGCCTACAATCAAATCAACGAAAACATCATCAGGAAGAACGGTCATTTCCGGCTTGCCGATTCAGATAACGATGTAGCCGCCAACGGTAGTGACGCCAGTGGCACAGAGAAAAACCTAGACTATCGCGACAGCAAAAACGGCTCTGGCAATGCAAAAGAAATCGCCGACGGCGTGATCTTAGGCCCCGATATTTCCCTGATTCAGCGTGGCCACCTGCAGGTTTCTCTCACACTGCCTAACATCCAATTAATCGATAACGACGGCTCCGAAGAAATTGTCGCTCAGCTCAGCAGCACCCCTGTCGGAGGGTTCATCAGAGATAATCTCGGCAATGTCTTTCAATCCACCACAGGACAGACAACACTCGAACTGGAAGGCTGGGACCTCAACTCCCTTTCATACGATATGCCGGGCAATGCGTACTCCCTGGAAACGATTGAGCTAAGTGTGCGCAGCCGGGAAAAATCAAACGGTGACCTCAGCGCTCCCTCAACGGCTAAAATCGTTATTGAGTACCTCTATCAAACCAGCCCATTAGTGCTCGATTTCGACGGCGATGGTGTTGAGACTATCGCTTACACCGAGGGTGTACTCTTTGATATCGACGGTGATGGACACAAGGACAAAACAGGCTGGGCCGCCGCCGATGACGGTTTACTGGTGCGTGACATCGATGCCAACGGCATAATTGACGATGCAAGTGAACTCTTTGGCGAGGGTACCTTGCTCGCAGATGGCAGCACTGCCAGCGACGGCTTCGAAGCGTTACGTGACTTAGATAGCAATGGCGACGGGCGCTTCGATAACCTAGACGAAGCCTACAGCGAGCTCAAAGTATGGCGGGATCTCAATCAAGATGGCGTTTCCCAGGCCGCTGAAATGCAGGGCCTCAGCCAGGCTGGTATTGAGTTTATTCAACTAGACGCTGCGCGAATAGACGAGGATAACCAGGGCAACACAGCAGGGCTTCGCGCTAGCTGGGGCGATAGCAGCGGTATGTTGCACGATATCGACGATATCTGGTTTACTCACCAGTCCGGTGCCGAGGGTAGAGTAGAGAGTGTCGAGCGCTTCGATGCAGACAGCACGCTCGACCTCTCAGATTTGCTGCAGGGTGAGAGCACCGATGCGGCCGCGTTAGACAGCTACTTAAACTTCGAAGTTATCGGCGACAACACTTGGATGACTGTCAGCCAGAGCGGCAGCTTTGACGGCGCCAACGACAATCACTTCGACAAATTGTACGAGCTGCAGGGAGTCCAACTGCAGGGCACAGATCAGCAGATCATCCAACAGCTGCTGGACAGCGAACAACTGAAGGTCGACAGCTGAGACAAGTAGCACTTAGAGGCCGCCCTTGCAGGCGGCCTTTTTAGTGGGCAGCTCTAATTCGGATCTAAAGAAATCCAGGCCGTCTTCAAGTTGATGTATTTGTCGAAGGCGTGCAGCGAGCGATCCACACCGTTGCCGGACTGCTTCACCCCACCCAGCGGCACAGTCTGATCGGCGCCGCTAAAGCAATTGACCTGCACTACCCCGGCATTGATCGCCTTGACCATACGGTGAGCGGTCGACAAGTTAGACGTCCAGACAACGCTGGATAGCCCGTAAACCGTGCTATTGGCCATTTCAATGGCCTCTTCCATCGTGTCAAAGCTCAGGACAGAGAGCACAGGACCAAAGACCTCTTCCTGCGCCAGTGACATCTCCGGGGTGACATCACAGAACACCGTTGGCGCGTAGTAACAACCGCCCGTCTCTGCGTTTAATTTGTGCCCGCCAATCAGCAACTGTGCGCCCTCGGCCAATCCCTGGGCGACTTTCCCCTCAACCACTGCAAGCTGTGCCGCATTGGCGATACTGCCCGTGCTGTGCTCCAGATTTAGCGGGTCACCGATGCGCAGTTGCGCCGCGTAGTGCAACACTTTCTCGATCAGCTCGTCCCTGATACTGCTGTGCACGAGTAATCGCGAGGCCGCGACACAGACCTGACCTGAGTTTCTGAAGATAGAGGCCGCCGTCTCGCGCGCCACTCGCTCTAAGTTAGCCGCATCGGGGAAAATAATATTGGCCGACTTGCCACCGAGTTCTAGGTAGACCCGCTTCATGTTCGACTGCGCGGCGTATTCCATCAGGCGTCTGCCGACACCACCGGAGCCGGTAAA
>JBMZCU010000075.1:0-8962 GCA_049613705.1 Pseudomonadales bacterium
GCAACTAGAGACTTTTTCACTGAGCATGCCGCGCTGTAAATCATCTCTTCCCGATAAAATATGTAAACGCACATGCAAATAACACAGTGTCTTTGCATCAACATCGTAATGCTCACAAACAACAGTGCGCACTTTAATGTCGTCTGCGTTAAATAACTGACTGCTGACAGCTGCATCGACGACGGCTTTGACAAACACCTTCAGCTGCTTTGATAACGCCGACGAATACTCAATGACAAGGTGAGGCATGCTAGGTCTCCATAGAAAGGTCTGTACCATAAAACTATTGGGCAATAAGCGCCATAGCCTAAGCGAGCGATCAGCTGTACGCAACGATATCCAACCACCCTAAGTTTGATGTTGCAAACCATCCATAACATTAGGCTATACACCCTATACAAAAAAACTGGCACCGTGTTTTCATTAACCTACCGCATCGCTAGACACCTAAGGTTAGGCTCTATATGCTTTGGCAAAAAAATGTAAAAAGGAAAGTTTATGTCTGTTCATCTCTGGCTGCGCGCTGAAACAAAACCTCTCGAAGAGCGTACAGCACTGCCACCTCAATTTGCGGCCAAACTCATTGAACACGGTTTTAAAGTCACTGTTGAACAGTGCCCACAGCGCATTTTTGATATCCAAAGTTACCGCGACGCAGGCTGTGAAATAGAAACTGCACACAGCTGGCAAACGAAAGCGCCCGCCGATGCCATTATCTTTGGCCTAAAAGAGTTCAGTGCCAGTGAAACCTTCCCGCTAAGCCACAAACACATCCAGTTCGCTCACGCCTACAAAGAGCAAAAAGGCTGGCAGGATGTGCTCAATCGTTTCAGCCAAGGTGCAGGTACACTTTACGACATAGAGTTTTTAGTTGATGACAGTGGTCGTCGCGTCGCCGCTTTTGGTTACTGGGCAGGTTACAGCGGTTGCGCAGTTGCTGTCATGGAGTGGATAGCAAAGCGAACAGGTAAGCCGCTCACAGCGCTGAGTTCTTACCCGGATCGCGAAGCCATGCTAAAGCATATTCGCGAGCAGCTAGCGAACCTAGCTGACGCGCCTAGCGTCATTGTGCTCGGTGCGAAAGGCAGAAGTGGCACCGGAGCAACTGACTTTGCCAGCGCACTCGGCTTAAGCGTTACCCCATGGGATATAGCAGAAACGGCTAAAGGTGGACCATTCGAAGAAATTTTGGCGCACAACATTTTTGTCAACTGCGTCTTTATTCAACAAATGATTCCGCCGTTTATCACGCGCGAGATGCTCGAAGCCCCTGCAAAACTTGAAGTCATTAGCGATGTGAGCTGCGATCCTTTTGGGGAATACAATCCGCTGCCAATCTACCGTGAATGCACGAGCTTTACCGTACCTAGCACCATTATTGAGGGCAGCAGTGATGTCAGCTTAGTGGCTATAGATCACCTCCCTTCCCTGCTACCTAGAGAGAGCAGCGAAGATTTCTGTGAACAGCTCTTCCCCACATTACTCGAGATTGCACAGATCGATCAGGGTGTTTGGCAACGCGCCAAAGAAACGTTTGAAAAGCACGCACAGCTCGCTAAGCAATAAGCAATAAGAGCGCCGTAACACATACGGCGCCCTTCCCTCTTACTATCATTGCAACTTGTTTCACAAGCATAGCGATGTCCGCAATTACTCAACTACGGCACCTCTGATTATCCACTTGCCACCGTTTCGTCAACGAACAGTACTCTCGCGGCAGTCGCCCTGAATTACTTAAACGCGGTGTTAATTAACCACCCTCTTCAGAGTTTAGGAATTTCCCCTATGCATTTTCAGAATATTTGATCCTATATTTTGAACAAGGATTTGAAACGCAAGGAGCAAAGCCATGAGTAGATGTTGTGCTCAGTGTCAGCGACTACTAGAAACTGGCCACCCTCATCAACACCTTTCTCTGTTGAGTGCTGTGACACAGAGCGAACTGTTTAAATGCGCGCAGTGCAACACTTACATTCACCACGTACTCGGACAGTGGGAAGTGTTTATGTTCAGCGCAGCTCAAGCGCCGCAGATTAAACCTGAACATAAAAACACAACCCCGTCTCTAGAGCGGCTATACAGCGTCGGCAGCTAGAAAAACATCTAACACCTTTATTGTGCTGGCCACATCGGCGCTCGCTGCCAACTCCCTGATAGAGTGCATAGCAAACTGTGGTACACCGATATCGATAGTCTTCACACCCAGCTCCGCCGAGGTAATCGGCCCTATCGTGCTGCCACAAGCCATATCTTGACGCATCACAAATGCCTGTATTTCAACACCTGCCTGCACCGCAAACTGGCGAAATAAACCGCTGGTCAAATCGTTTGTCGCATAGCGTTGATTGGCATTTATCTTAATCACAGGTCCTGCACCGAGTAAGGGGCCGTGGCCCGCATCATGCTTGTCCGCAAAATTGGGATGTATACCGTGCGCATTATCGGCAGAAATAAGCATTGAATTGGCGAGCATACGCACATGGGATTCTTGATCTGGACAGATGCGCCTTAGCACTTGCTCCAACATTGGCCCTTGAGCCCCACTTGCAGACATGCTGCCTACTTCCTCATGGTCATTACACACCAAGAGTGCGCCCTGTTCTGAGTCGCAATTTACAAGCGCTTCTAGCCCCATAAAACAACTTAGTAAGTTATCCAATCTAGCCGATGCAAAAAATTCACGCTGCAGCCCGATAAAGCTTGGTGCCTGCGTATCGTAGAATGAAAGATCGAAATCTAGTACCTGTGCAACATCTAGCCCTCTATCACACATGTGATCACGTAGCATCGATTTAAAGTTAAACGCCTCATCGCGGATCGCCAAAATTGGCGTTACCATCGTTTGCGGATTAACTTTGCGGCCACTATTAGCTTCTCGATCAAGGTGAATAGCCAGGTTGGGGATAGTTGCTATAGGATGCTCAAAATTAACCAAGTCGCTTGCAAGCCCACCGGCTTGGGTACGATAAGTGACCCTTCCTGCAAGCGATAAGTCACGGTCGAACCAAGGATTCAATAGTACACCACCGTACACTTGCACCCCCAATTGCCAGTACCCATTGCGCTGAATCTCTGGGTTGGGCTTCACCTTTAAGCACGGCGAATCTGTATGTGCACCAATCATGCGAAAGCCTGCATCAGCAGGCGCTTTTTGGCGAGGCATTTGCCAGGCAACGATACTCGCATCGTTGCGCGTCGTGTAATAGCGAGCGCCACCTTTGAGATCCCAAACGTCCGCTTCATGCACCCGTGTATAGCCTGACTGCTCCAATTGGCGAGCCATCACGGCGACGGCGTGAAATGGGGTAACCGCTGCCTGTACGAAATCACTTAATCTCTGGTTCAACCCTAAATCACTCATTTTCATCACTCACTATTTTCAATAATTCAATGTCAAATACTAACGCAGAGTTTGCCGCTATTTGCTCTGAAGGACTGCGTGCGCCGTAACCTAACTCAGCAGGCAAATAAACCTTCCACCGATCACCTGCACGCATTTTCAGCAGTGCAATACGCCACCCGGGAATGACTTCTGTCAATGGAAATACTGAGCTTTTCCCCCGTGTCAATGAGCTATCAAAGACCTCACCACTGACCAGTTCCCCACGGTAACTCACCTCCACTTTTTGATGCATTTTCGGCTGTGGCCCACTGCCGGATTGAAGCACTTCGTACTGCAGTCCCGAGCCCAGCACACGCACCTCTTCACGCTGCGCATTGCGTGCAAGGTAGGCATCTCCCAGCTTTCGATTGTCATCATTTAGCGCCTTATCGATTAGTGAAGCCCTAAAGGCCTCTTCCTCAGGGTTGGAGCACCCCAGCAGCGACAATACGATAGCGGCTGCAAAAACTACTTTATATTTACTCACCAGACACCCTGATCACCCTTTCCATACAGATTAAATAAACCTGTGTAACATATTATTTATACTTTGGATTTTACAATAACACTCAGTATCACTACACTCTTTAATAACGCTTTATTGGAACTTAAAAAGTATTCAAATCTCTATATTTGAGCGCCGGCGTCTTATGACAGCCAAGTGCAGCCAGAGATTCAGTCAATTACCAAGTGGTCGTCTATGCACAAACTTCTAAAAACGTTTATCGCCCCTCTCGTCTTTGTTCCAATGCTGAGCTGGGCGCAAGCCGACAGTACGCTACAACAGATACAGCCTGAGCAAACGCACCCTGCCACACTTAGAGAGATAGTGAAGTCGCTCGCCCAAAAGCACTATAAAAAAGTAACTATTAACGATGCTTTATCCAGCGACCTGCTGGATAGCTACATTAAAGCACTCGACCCTGGACGCAGCTACTTCTATCGGTCGGACATCGAGCGCTTTGAGACACTGCGCCGAAAACTCGACAACGAAATTAAAAAAGGCTCCCTTGCCAGTGGCTTTGAAATTTACAATACCTTTCAAAAGCGCCTTGTGGAGCGCGTCGACTATGCTGTTGCCCGCCTACAAGACACTGAGAAATTCAATTTCGAGCTCGATGAGCGCTTTCAAACTGATCGCGAGGAAGCTACGTGGGTCAACAGCCAGAAAAGCATGAACGATTTGTGGCGCAAGCGCCTCAAGAGCTCACTGCTCAACCTGACACTGGCAGATAAAGACCTCACAGAAGCACGTGAAACCTTAATCAAGCGTTTTGAAAATCAAAAAAAACGTGTTTTACAAACTAACAGTGAAGATGTCTTTCAAACCTATGTCAACAGCTTCACTAAGCTCTACGACCCGCATACAAACTATTTTTCACCGCGCAACTCGGAAAACTTTAATATCAACATGCGCCTCTCGCTACAAGGCATTGGTGCAGTGTTGCAAAACGAAAACGAGTACACCCAAATCGTGCGCCTCATTCCCTCCGGGCCCGCCGACAAAACAGGCAAGCTAAAAGCCAACGATAAGATAGTTGCCGTTGGCCAGGGCGAGAGCGGTCCAATGGAAGATATTGTCGGCTGGCGTCTAGATGATGTTGTCGATCGCATACGCGGTGAAAAAGGCACCTCTGTACGTCTCGAAATCATACCCAGTGGCGGCAGTGATCAACGCCGAGAGACGGTCTTGATTAAACGCAACACTGTCAAGCTCGAGGAGCAGGCAGCGCAAAAGCGCATCATAAAAGAGACTGTAGATGGCAAAGAATACAAGATCGGCGTAATTGAAATTCCAACGTTCTATATTGATTTTGCCGCCTTACAACGTGGCGAAAAGAACTACAAAAGTACTACGCGCGACGTTGAAAAGCTGATTAAAGAGTTACAAACCGAGTCAATCGACGGCTTAATTGTCGACTTGAGAGACAATGGCGGCGGCGCCTTGCAAGAGGCAAATCAGTTGGTTGGACTCTTTATTCGCCAAGGAGCCACTGTGCAAATTAAGTACTACAACGGCCAAGTGAGCCCTCTGGGTGATCGAGACCCTGAAATCACTTATACTGGTCCTCTAGCTGTAATGGTCAACCGCCAAAGCGCCTCCGCTTCAGAAATATTTGCCGGCGCCATTCAAGATTATCGCCGCGGCATCATTATCGGCTCGCAAACCTTCGGCAAGGGCACGGTCCAGACACTCAGCCCCCTTAAACATGGCCAGCTTAAATTCACCAACGCCAAATTTTATCGCATCTCAGGTGAGAGCACACAAAACAAGGGCGTCATGCCTGACATCTCTCTGCCTAACCTGTTCGATGCCGAAGAGTACGGCGAAAGCGCTTTAGATAATGCACTGCCCTGGGACACGGTACGCGCTGTACGCAGCTATAAAGACAGCGACTTGAGCCCGCTCTTTAGCCAGCTCAATCAACGCAAAGATGCACGCATTTCATCTCTGCCTGACTTTACCTATATCGATCAAAAAATTAATCACGCTAAAGCTCAAAAGGAAAAAACCGAACTCTCGCTCAATCGCGCGATCTTTGAAGAAAACATTAAAAAGGAAAAGCAGTGGCAGCTCGATGCTGAAAACGCGCGCAGAGTGGCACTTAAATTGCCGCCAATTGACGATCTCGATAAAATCGAAGAGGACAGCCCGAAAGACTCCCTGGGCAGACCGATATCGGCACAGAGCGAAGCTATGCTACAAGAAAGTGCGCGTATCCTTATCGATATGAAAAACATCCTTCCCAGCAGAGGCTAGACCCCCTTTATGAGCGCCAAGAAAAAACCACTTGTCATTGTTATCGCCGTTGTTGTGCTTGCCGCACTGGGGGGCGGCGGTTACTTTGCCTATATGAAATTACAGCAAAAGACCGAAGAGAATATAGAGCAACTTGAAGACGTCGGTGAAGCCCTGGTCGGTGAAGCTTACAAGGATAAAGCTAATGCCGATGCCGCTGCACCTAGTCTCACTGAAAAACTAGAGCCCTCTGAGAAGGTCGTGCGCTCACTGCAGCGCGAGAACATCAAACTCACCACCGAAATTAAAATCCTCGAAGAAAAACTCGAAGAGCTAAAAGGCCAAATTGTCGAGCTAGAAGATTACAAGCAAACCAACGAAAGGTTCGCCCCTGCCCGCATGAAAGATGAAAAGGCAGACGTTGAGAGCCAAGTCAAAAACTTCCTTCTCGACTCTGAAGACGCAGAGCGTTTTAGCGTTGTACAAATAGAAATCATGTCGGCGGCCAGTGCAATGGAATACGAGGCCTACGTTACCCGTAACCGCTTAATGGTCAGCCGCGCACAGCGTGAGAAACTTGCCATTGAATATCTGCCAGGCTTTGCCTTTTGTGTAGGTGACGGCGTAGAGCTTGCCGCGAATAATGGCCGTGAATTTGAATTAGTCGCCAGTAAATTTCGCGGCCAGATAGGCCTCCCCCTTCCCAAGAGGCTGCAGGAAGATTTGGATGCTGTCATGACACCCTGCCAAAATACACTCAGAGCAACCTTAGACGCCTCCCTAGAGGAAAAATAGCGAGAGCAGAACTATTAAAGCCGGCCGCCTAGCAACTCATCACCCTAGGTGGCTGGCACAATACTAAACCCTGCCACTATTTACTTTCTCTGCTACCTTTCACACTTCGCTTACTGTATAATGCGCGCTCCATATTCAAGGATTTTGTGCATTTACCAGCAATTATGTACAACTATCCTTTTAATCTGACCCTGTATAGCTGGTTATATACAGGATATGTGCTCGGAACATAGCGGTAATAGCGCTGTGCCCGCGCCCAAAAATAGGACAAATTCATGAGCGAAAGCTTTGCTGAACTGTTTGAAGAATCCCTTCTTACCCTAGACATGAAGCCAGGTACACTTGTAACTGGTGAAGTTGTAGACATCGATAGCGACTGGGTCACAATCAACGCTGGCCTGAAATCTGAAGCCATCATCCCACGCGCACAATTCCTAAACGATGCAGGCGAGCTTGAAATTCAAGCTGGCGACAGCGTAAAAGTATCTCTTGAAGCCGTTGAAGATGGTTTCGGTGAGACTAAGCTGTCACGTGAAAAAGCTAAGCGCGCTGAAGCTTGGGAAGTTCTACAAGCTAAATTTGACGCTGAAGAAACTGTTCAAGGTTTCATCAACGGCAAAGTTAAAGGTGGCTTCACTGTTAACGTTAACAACATCCAAGGCTTCCTACCTGGCTCTCTGGTAGACGTTCGCCCTGTACGTGACGTTGATCACCTAGAAGGTAAGACTTTAGATTTCAAACTGATTAAGCTTGATCCTAAGCGTAACAACATCGTTGTTTCTCGCCGTGCCGTTCTTCAAGAAGCTAACAGCGCTCAGCGCGATGAGATCCTAGGCTCTCTGGAAGAAGGTCAAACTGCGAAAGGCTTCGTTAAGAACCTGACTAACTACGGTGCCTTTATCGATCTAGGCGGCGTTGACGGCCTACTTCACATCACTGACATGGCGTGGAAGCGTATCTCTCACCCGAGCGAAATGCTAAACCCTGGTGATGAAATCTCTGTCAAGATCATCAAGTTCGACAAAGAATCTGGCCGTATTTCTCTAGGTCTGAAGCAGCTGTCTGAAGATCCGTGGGAAGCAATCAAGAACCGCTACCCTGCTGGCTCTAAAGTACAAGCTAAGATCACTAACCTCACCGACTACGGCTGCTTCGCTTCAATTGAAGACGGCGTTGAAGGTCTGGTTCACGTATCTGAAATGTCTTGGACAAACAAGAACATCCACCCATCTAAAGTTGTACAGATCGGTGAAGCTCTAGAAGTGATGATCTTGGATGTCGACGAAGAGCGTCGTCGTATTTCTCTAGGCATCAAGCAGTGCACTGTTAACCCATGGGTTGCTTTCGCTGAGAAATACGCAACAGGTGATCGCGTATCTGGTTCTATCAAGACTATCACTGACTTCGGTATCTTTGTCGGTCTAGAAAACGAGCTAGACGGCCTTGTACACATGTCTGACATCAGCTGGGAAGGCGATCCAGAAGCATCTCTGCGCGAATACAAGAAAGGTGACAACGTCGAAGCTGTTATCCTGTCAATCGACGCAGAAAAAGAGCGTATCTCACTGGGTATCAAGCAGATGGACAGCGATCCATTCGCCGAGTACGTTACCGCTAACGACAAGAACGCTATCGTGACTGGCACAGTTAAGTCTGTCGACGAAAAAGGCGCAACTGTTGAACTAGCAGAAGGCATCGAAGGCTACCTGAAAGTTTCTGAAATCAGCGTAGATCGTGTTGAAGACGCCTCTTCTGTTCTGAAAGTTGGCGAAAGTGTCGAAGCGAAGATCACTAACGTTGATCGCCGCAACCGCAACATCGCTCTGTCTATCAAAGCGAAAGATCAAGCGGACGAGAAAGCAGCTATCGCAGCTGTCCGCAACACTGAAGTTAAGACCGCAGGTCCTACAACTATCGGTGACTTGATCAAGCAGCAGATGGCTAGCAAGGACTAATATCCGCTAACTATCTAGCCCTGCTACACCTCGGTGTAGCGGGGCTTTTTTATGTCCGGCATAACCGATTCGATAACAGCACAAAATATA
>JBMZCU010000075.1:8972-11534 GCA_049613705.1 Pseudomonadales bacterium
CCACTGGGGCTCTTTAGCAAATAAAAGGACACGCTCTCATCAAGGCAAATTAAAACAGCGTGAATAGTTCTCTTTTGTTATATCGGCCAAGGCCTCTAATGTTAGCCCCTTCAAATCTGCAATACACTGTGCCACTTCGACGACATATTTAGGATGGTTTTCCTTACCTCGATAAGGCATTGGCGCCAAATACGGCGCATCCGTCTCGATCAGTATACGCTCCAGTGGAATAGCCTTCACCACATCGCGCAAGCTCTGCGCATTTTTAAACGTCACGATACCTGAGAAGGAGATAAAATAATTCAACTCAAGCGCTTGCTCAGCCATGGCCAGAGACTCTGTGAAGCAGTGCAACACACCTGGGCTACCAGCACCGTGACTGGCGATCAATTCAATGGTATCTTCTCGCGCTTGACGCGTGTGCACTATGACCGGTAAGCCGAGCGCTTTTGCCGCCTGCAGATGATTAATAAAGCTTTGCTGCTGTAACGCTTTACTCTGCTCGTCATAGTAGTAATCAAGCCCTGTTTCACCGATAGCCACTACCTTATCGCACTCACTAACCCTGGATATAATGTCCGCTTGCGTGAGAATATCAGCCTCCCCTTTGATATGCAGCGGATGCACCCCAAAGGAGGCATCAATGTGCTTGTAAGGAGCGATTAATTCGTACATAGGCACGAAGCTCTCTGCATCAACGGACACACAGAGCATCCGTTCTACGCCGCGCTCAGAGCCTTGAGCCAACAGGTTGTCGAAAGAGTTTTCGTAAAGCGCTAGATCTAGCTTATCCAGATGACAATGGGAATCTATAAACATGAAGAGAATAACCGAAGAAAGCGTGAGATGCGCTCGATAGTTTAGAGTGTTTGCGTGGTCAAGCCAGCATCCACACCGGCGAGATAGTTTTCAATTTTACGTACGAGATCGGCATCTTCAGAGGAAATTTGAATACCTATTCCCTGCTTTGTACCATTTTGCGGTGATTTCGGCGTCATCCAAATCACTTTACCTGTAATCGGCGTTTTGTCTTCTTCTTCCATAAGCTGCAATAAGACAAATACCTCTTCGCCGAGACGAAAAGGCCTGTTCGTCGCGACAAAAATACCGCCACCTTGAACAAAGGGCATATAGGCTTCGTACAACTCCTCTTTCTGACGCAAAATCACCGTCAGAATTCCGTGACTCATTCGCTGCCTACCTGCCATGATACTCCCTATGCTCTCCAGACTCACCGCGCCACCTACATTGACCGCTTGATCTCTTAACACATTAATTTTACTGCATTATACACAGGTATTTAAATGCAGTGATAGTTAATCATTTCCAATTAAGTTTTGCCACCCAAGGAACAACTCTTCTAACAGCAACTGCTTATTTGGGTTTTGGTGCTGCACCAGCGCTGTGCGATGGTGCTGTATCGCATCACTCAGAGCATATAACTTTGCCACCGAGCAACGCCCCGCCAGGGTTTTAATCATGTTGCGCATATCGCCATTGGCAAGGGATGGATCTTCGCACTGCTGCGCTTTAGAAACATCAACCAGCAAGCTGTAGAGCCATGATAGCAAGATCACTAAATCCTGCTTTGCCAGCTGAGCCGCCAGCTCTAAACCTGTTTTTTTACGCTGCAGTATTAGTTTTAATCCGGTAAATAATTCGGCGCGCAACTCCTGCGCTCCACCACTGCTAAACACCAGCCCTTGCAATGGTGCACCGTGCACTATCTTCAGCAACTGCTCAGCCGCTGCAGACTCCATCGAGAGCTCAGCCGACAACCAATCTCTAGCCTTGGCACCATCGGGTACAGGACAGTCTATTCGCTGACAGCGGCTTTTAATCGTCGGTAATACCTGCCCTATTTGATGGCTAATCAACAGCATCAGGCACTTTTGTCCCGGCTCTTCGAGCGTTTTTAGCAACGCATTAGAGGCCGCAATATTCATCGACTCCGCCGGCTCCAAGAGCACAACACGATAACCGCCCTGTTGCGCCGTACTATGCATAAACTTTTCCAGCTCGCGCACTTGATCGACTTTAATCTGCCCCGCCTCATCCTGAGGATGTAAGTGGAATAAATCCGGATGACCGCTCGAACCAAGGAGATTACAACTGCGACACTGCCCGCAGGCGCCCTTTTCATCGCCGCGCTGACACAGCGCTAGCGAAGCAAGAAATCCTGCGAAGTGCATTTTCCCTATCCCGCGCGGACCATTTATAATCAACGCGTGCGGCAAGCGCCCACTGCTGTGCAGAGCATAGACACGCTGCCAAGCCGCTTCAAACCAAGGGTAAAGCTGGGATTCAATCGCGTGATAGCGCTCGTTTACATCCACACTACACCTCCAACCTCTGACGTAGCACAGTGTCAATCTGACACTGTACAGCCAGCAAGTCTTGAGCAGCATCAATCAAACAAAACTGCGAGGGCAACTGCGCTGCACGCTCAAGATATCCCTGGCGCACTCGCTGGAAAAAGGCTAACTTTTCCTGCTCAATTCTATCGGGTTCACTACGCGCCAGCGCTCGCGCTAAACCAACTTCCACCGGCGCATCGAGCAA
>JBMZCU010000076.1:0-11512 GCA_049613705.1 Pseudomonadales bacterium
TGGCGTGGTTTGCCTTAACAATATTGGTCGTTTTCTTTGATTTTATTAGTGAGTCTGGCAATCTGAGTGAGAGTTACAGTGGCTTGCAAGCGTTTGTGTATTTACTTTATTACGATGTAGCTCGTTTCACTAGTGTTCTCTAGTCGGGATCGCGGCTGTAGATCAATGTATTTTCCTCTAGCTTCACTTCTATCTCGTTGAAAGAAATTGTCTTTTTGGAAAGATAGTTTCAGGGCTAAAATTTTCTGTACTTATTGTCACAAGACTGTAATATTTAATGCCTAGTCTAGAGTGAAAGTTTTACAACAAAAACGAACAAGCCTTATCTTGGACTCAGGAGTCAAAATGAGAAAACTTAATACACTTTCTACAGCCATTCTTCTTGCGGGCGGCCTATTTGCCGGTTCTGCTCAAGCAGCGGGAGAGCTACGCTTGCTAACGTGGGGTGGCTATGCCCCACAAGAGGTTGTAGATCAGTTTGAAAAAGAAACTGGCATCACAGTCAAAGTCACTAAGTCTAATAACGAGGAGATGATCTCCAAGTTGAAAGCGACTCGCGGCTCTGGTTTTGACTTGGCCCAGCCTAGCCAAGACCGTATTGCCAGCGCCCAGCGCGACTTTAACATCTACAAGCCAATGGATCTGAGCAAGATTGATAACACTCAGTTTATCGCCTCTATGCTCGAAGCGACTAAAGGTCAATCTACTGTAGATGGCAAAATTTACGGCGTTCCTCATGTATGGGGTTCAAGCGGGTTGATTGTTAATCGCGCTACCTCTGGCGACATTAAGGATTACACTGATCTGTGTGACTCTAAATACGCAGGTAAGGTTAGCTACCGCCTCAAGCGTCCAACGCTTATCGGCTTTGCATTTGCAATGGGTGAAGACCCGTTCGCAGCGTATAGCGATAAAGAAAAGTACACTCAAATTATGGAAAAAGTTGGCGCTAAGCTGACAGAGTGTAAGCCTAACGTTAAAGCGTATTGGAGCGGCGGCGATGCTCTCCTAAGCTTGATGCGTTCAGGTGAGGCGACAGCGGCCATGGCTTGGGATGCCGGCGGTTGGAAGCTAAACAAAGACAATGCAGACATCACCTTTGTGGCGCCTAAGTCTGGTGCACTAGGCTGGATCGACACTTTTGTATTGCCACGCAAGACAAAGAACGAAGAAGCCGCATATAAGTGGATCAACTTTGTTATGCAGCCTGAGATTGCTGCGAAGATCACAGCCTCTGCTGGCAACTTCACCGCCTCTAAAGGATCGGATGAATTTGTTGATGCTAAAGTGAAAGCGCAGTATCAAGAGAGCTTCAATCAACAGGATATTGATAACATCAACTGGTATCCACCAGTGCCAGCTGGTCTTGAAAAGATCGAAGGCAAGATCCTAGATCGCGTAAAAGCTTCTTAAGTTATACCTCTATCGCGCCCTTCGGGGCGCGTCTTTAATTATGTAAAAGAATTCTCCCAATTATGCCAAACAACACCCAAGTAGACTTAGCTTGCGAGAACGTCTGCAAGCGCTTTGCAGATTTTACCGCTGTCGACAATATCTCATTTACTATCCCTAAAGGTTCATTCTTTTCGATCTTAGGGCCATCAGGCTGTGGTAAGACAACACTATTGCGTATGCTTGCAGGCTTTGAACACCCCACGAGCGGCGATATCCTTATCAAAGAAAAGTCTATGCTGGACATTGCCCCGAACAAGCGGCCAGTGAACATGGTGTTTCAGCATCTCGCGCTTTTTCCGACCATGAATATAGCAGATAACATTGCATACGGTCTCAAGCGTCAGGGTGTTGGGAAAGCAGAAATTGAACAGCGTGTTGAGGCTGTACTTGAACGTGTTGGGCTCAGTGGCAGTGGAAAAAAGCGTGTCGATCAGTTATCAGGCGGCCAGCGTCAACGTATCGCATTGGCACGCTGCCTCGTGCTAAATCCGACATTGCTACTTCTGGATGAGCCGTTGGGCGCACTAGATCTAAAATTGCGTGAGCATATGAAAGTTGAGCTCAAGCAGTTACAAAAAGAATTTAATACAACCTTTGTTTACATTACGCACGATCAGTCAGAAGCTCTAGTCATGAGTGATCAAGTAGCTGTAATGAACAAAGGGCGCTTTGAGCAGGTAGGTACGCCACAAGAGCTCTACTACCACCCGAAAACTGCGTTTGTAGCAGGTTTTGTCGGCGACAGTAACCGTTGGAACGGAAGCGTTAAAAATGCTCAAGGTGAGCTGTGTGAAATCACAACATCTGACGGTTTGACCTTAAAAGCTAAAGCTGTCGGAGCAGAGGCAGCATCAGATATGCATGCCGAAGTGTTTGTTCGTCCAGAGTCGATTAATGTCAGTCGCACGCCTGTTGAAATAGATGCCGACAATAAATTAGAGTGCCGCGTAGAGACAATTTTGTTCGACGGTGCCAAGAGCTCAATTATCGCCGTAGATTCACTCAGCGGTGGCAAGGTGACAGTGACACTACCACAAACGCTTGAATTTGCAGATCTTGCCGCTGGTGATGCACTCTACCTTCACTGGGCAGCGAGTCAGACACTGTGCTTTGCCAGTGATGAGGGGTAATTCATGAGTGTAAGTTCCTCTCCTAAATTCCGCTTGGGACTGTGGCTGTTGTTGATGCCGCTGTTCCTCTGGTTACTCCTGTTGATAATACTGCCCCATCTTGAATTGCTGATCTATTCGATTACTGATCCTGACGAGGGCACATACACCGCTGGGTTTTATCTCGAATTTTTCCAAGAGCCACTTTACTGGCGTACCTTTGTGCGAACAGCGTTAATGTCTATTGCGGCAACCGTGTTGACCCTGATCATTGCTTTTCCCGTTTCTTTTTACATCGCCAAAATGCTCAAGGGGCGCAGCAAAGGGATTCTCTTCGCGATGTGTTTACTGCCATTTTGGGTCAGTGAACTGGTCCGTACATTTGGTTGGATGATTCTGCTACGTGAATCCGGCGTCATCAGTAATTTTCTGCAGTGGTCAGGCTTAGCTGATGGCCCCGTTGAATTACTTTACTCTGATGCAACTATTATGTTGGGCTTAGTTTATACCTCGATGCTCTTTATGGTGGTTCCGCTGGTCAGTACCTTGGACAGTTTGGACGACAGTTATATTGAAGCGGGCTACGATCTAGGTGGTAACAACTGGAATGTATTTCGTGAAATCGTAATTCCACATGCCGTGCCGGGTATAGTGTCAGGCTGTATCATCGTCTTTATGTTATCACTGGGTAACTATCTAACACCTGTGTTGCTGGGAGGTAAGGATAGCCTTTGGTTTACGGAGCAAATTTATACGCAGTTTATTACTCGTTTTAACTGGGAACAGGGCAGTGCCTTTGGTCTGTTATTGTTACTACTTTCTTCACTCATTGTTTGGGCCGGTTTAAAGGTAACTAAGCAATCATTTGTTAAAACGATGGGGTAGACGATGATTCCTTCAATTAAGCAAAGCCGCAAGTTTCACAGCATATACAACTCATATATTGTGGCGTTTTTTATCTTCTTGGCGGCACCTTTGGTGGTTGTCAGTGTTTTCGCTTTTAACGATAGCTTGTTTCCCTCCTTTCCTTGGGAGGGTTTTACAACGGCTTGGTTCTTTGGCGAAAGCGGTGAAAAAGTAGGTATTTTTTATGATTCGGAGCTCTTTAGCAGTATTGGTTTGAGCTTTAGTATCGCAGCAATGACAACTTTGTGTGCGATCTCTATTGCCTGTACCAATGCTTTTGTTTTTGAGCGTTACAACTTTCCAGGCAAGAGCTTTCTCTATGTGCTCATGTTATTACCGCTAGTAATTCCCGGTGTGTTGCTGGGGGTGTCTATCCTAGTGTTTAGCAGCGAAATCGCGAACTTTTTCGATGATACATGGCTCATCGATCTAGAATTTTTACGTCCAGGTATACCTTTGGTGGTCATTGGCCAATTCGCTTTTATTACTACAATTTGTACCTTGATTATCGCTGCCCGTTTACGCAAGTTTGACACAACGCTAGAGGAGGCCGCGCTCAATTTAGGTGCTTCGCCATTGATGGCGGTATGGACTATAACAATTCCCTACCTTAAGCCTGCAATTATCGGCGCTGCTATTGTCAGTTTCCTAATGTCGTTTGAAAACTTCAATACTACATTTATGCTCGTAGGCTCAGATGCACCGTTGACAGTTGCAATGTTTGAGCGCCTGCGCGAGGGAAGCACACCGGTACTCAATGCAATATCTGTGCTCTTGATGCTTGGATCTGGCGTGCTGGCTATCGTCAATATGGCGATGCAGAAAAAGGAGCGCTGAGCTAGCTTAGTTGAAAAAGATGAGCCCGGCACTGCCGGGCTTTTTTATGTGTATTCTGAAGGACTTAAATTCGTTTTAGGCTTTGCGCTCAAATAGCTGGGGGTCGAGTGTATAGGGCAGAGGTAGTGAACTGACTTCACAGCCCTTTAGGCTCAGGGGCTGTTGGTCGAAGCGCTTGTTCACCACATAGGATAAGTAGTAATTACCGCTGTGTTCGGCGACTTGAAGCACTTGGGCTGCCTTGTCTTTATCGCTGCAATCCAACCAATCTCCCACTTGAGGCTTCTCTTGAAGCGCGTCACAGGAGATCTTCGCCAGCGCTAAGTATTTAGTCAGCTTGCCTCGGAATTGGAGGCGTGTAATCACTTCTTGGCCGGTGTAACAGCCCTTCTTGAAGCTGACGCCGCCAAGTGCCTGCAAGTTACACATCTGAGGGATGTAGCTGTCGGCGGTTTCACTCTGAATGCTTGGCTCACCATTGGATATCTGCAGGTAGTGCCAGTATTCAGCGTCTTGCAAGTGTGCCGTAACGGTCTCAAGCGTTGTGAAACGCTCTGCCGCTGTAAGGCTCAGCCAAAGCTGATAGCGCTCGTTCGGCAGTTTGACGACAATGGAATCACTTTTGAGGCACACTTGATTATCTGCAAGCGGTCCATCTGTGTATTCCTCTAGAAGCGTATCAGCCTTTGCCCCTGCGATACCAAAACACAGCCACGAATCCGTGACTGAGGCAGCCTCCGCCTTGGAGAAAAGAATATACTTCTGTAGCAGTGCCAGCGAGGCGTCAAGTGTGCTCGCGTGAACAGTGAGGAAGTAGTCCTGCCCTGCGTTGATGACGCGGTAGAGGCTCAGGATGCTTCCCTTGATGCTGCAGTGAGCGCCGTGAGCGCTACCGTCGGTGTTGACTTGCTTGATGTCACAGCTCAGCTGACCCTGCAAAAAGCGTTCGCTGTCGATGCCTTCTACCTGAATGAGAGCCTGCTCGGGCAGTGGGCAGATCTGTAATTCATCTTGTAGCGCCAAGCGCGGGGCTTGAACCAGGGCATCTAGTAGTGCCTGACGTTCAGTGGTCATCGATATCTCCGGGCTAACCGCGGTTGTTGTCGGCCATAGGCTTGCCGAGTTCAGTCGGCATTTGTGGGTAGAGGTGTTCCTTCCAGTTGATCGCATCTTCGGCAAAGAGCATGACCACAGTTGACCCCAGCTTAAAGCGACCCATCTCCTCACCCTTTTGAATGACAATATCCTCGCGCTGTGTCGGTGCGAAGTGCTCGCGCAACAGCGCTTTACCGCGAGGGCAAACTTGACCAGACCAAGGTGTTTCTATGCCTGCCACTATCATAGCGCCAACGAGTATCATTGCCATAGGGCCGGCTTCAGTGTCAAAAATGGCCACGAGACGCTCATTGCGGGCAAATAGCTCATCAATGTTTTCCGCGGTTGTCTGATTGACGGAGTAGAGGTCGCCCGGAATGTAGATTGTCTCGATAAGTTTGCCACTGATCGGCATATGGACTCTGTGATAATCGCGCGGTGAGAGATAAATGGTGGCAAAGCGACCGCCTTGAAACTGCTCGACCAATTTAGGGTCGCCACCGAGAATAGCGCTCAGAGAGAAGTCGCGTCCCTTGGCTTGAAAGATGCGCCCGTCTTTAATATCGCCGAGCTGGCTGATGGCACCGTCGGCGGGAAATACTAGGTCATCTTCGCTAATCGGGCGAGCGCCGTCGCGCAGCTCACGGGTAAAGAAGTCATTGAAGTTGACGAATTCCTGCGGCTGTTGGCGAACAGCTAAACTCATGTCTACATTGTACTTGGCGATAAACCAACCGATGAGCTGGTTCTTGAAGCACTTGATACGGCACTCGGCCAAGAGGCCTACCGCGCGTGAGATAAGATGTTGCGGTACGATTTTCTGCAGGGTGATGAAAAGTTGTTTTTTCACGTCAATCCTTAAAGATCAAATTTGAAGGCCAGAGTATAAGTCTTGTCTAGTGAGAATGCACCCTACTAGCGGCCCGTTTAGGCTCAAGCAGAGTGCGATTATCAGGGACGTTAATCAGCTCTCGACAGGTGTGTCAGGGTGGTTGCCCCATTCAAACCAAGAGCCGTCATAACAGCGAATACTCTTCACTCCGGCCTGCAGGGCGGCGATATAGGTCAGCCCAGAACGGCGGTGCGTCTGGCAGTGGGTGATAATATCTTTTGCGGTGTCGATGTTGCTGGCGGCGAGTTTTTCACGCAGTGCTTCAGGCGCTAGCAGGGTCGCAGTGCCGGGGATTAGGCACTGTGTCCACTCGAGGTTCAAAGCCCCGGGAATGTGCCCTCCCTTTTGCGCGTTGACGATTTTACTGCCGTCGTACTCTTCGGGGCTGCGCGCATCCCAGACTGTGCTCTGCGGGCTTTCGATCTGCGCCAAGATATCCTCGATTCCGGCGACGAGGGAGCGATCAATAGAGGCCTTGAAATGACTGGGCTGTGCACGATTTTCCAATTGCTCAACAGCTTGTTTGGCGTTTATCCAGGCATCGAACTGGCCATTCAAGAAGTGGCAATTGCGGTGGCCGACAATGTGCAAGGTCCAGATAAAGCGTCCGGCCAGTGCACCGAGCTGGTGGTCGTAGGCGACGATTTTTGTCTCAGCAGTGACACCTAGGGCCGAGAGCCTTTCGCTCAACTGTTCGGCATCTGGCAACAGATTTGGCACTGGGGCACGTCCACAGTTGAGTAAGCTAGGGTCGAAGTTGACCGCGCCGGGAATATGCCCCTGAAGATAGGTGTCGCGATCGCTCAGGTCGACAATCAGAATGTTGTCAGTTGCGAGTGCACAGAGCTGTGAGTGGTCGATGACAAGTGTTTCGCACATGGCTAAAGCCCCAGAGTTTTATGGTGCGAAACATTGTCTTTGTTTTAGTGGGCGGTGGCAAGCTGTCGCGGAACACGCAGGTGTGTTTAGCTCTCGGCTAGACTAGCTTGCTCAACATTTGTCTAGTGCGAAGGATGCTGTGTAACACAAGTGCCTGGTGCGCTCGCGCACAAAGTTGCTAAGTACTTGCTTGGTGGCGCCTTCTTTTTGCATATCGAGATAGACAATGGCGACCGGCTTACCGGCTTTGAACAGTGACACCATCATGAACTCTTTGTTGGAGAAGACACTGGCAAGGGCGTGACCAATCATAGGATCAAACTCTTTCTTTGTAAGCTTGTCCCAGATAGCAAACGTGCGCTTTTTGCACAGGTGGTAAAAAATATTGCCTTTTTGAAGCGGTGCCTCTAGCTCGCGCATAGGGTGATCATTGTCAAAACCGTAGCTTTGAATAGTCTTGCAGAGGCCTTTTTTCGGGCTAACTGAGAGTAGAGCAATGCGTTTAACGCCAAGGCCTTTAATCAGTCCTTGCATGAGCGCCATGAGTACTTGTGTCGGCTTGTCAAATTTAGGAGGATCGGTGAGCAATTGCTCCTCGATTAATTCATAGACTCCACTGTTGACGTATTGATGTAGCTCGCTAGAGAGATCTAGCGGTTTGATCGGCGGAATTACAGGTTCTGGGAAGCTCTGCTTTGTCAGGGCAAACTCTTTCGCCCCCATTTTGTAGTGAACCTGAATATCGGACTGGATAAACAATAGCTGACTAGCTGGCGACATGATGCCAGGTGCCGAGTATTCTCTGGATGAGCTACCGCAAATGCTGTGAATGAGTGCCGTGGTCGCCTCGCGTGAGAGCCCCATGTAGTCACTGACTAAGTCGATAGAGCGCGCTGTTTGCTCGGAGTACCAGCTGCGGCTGGCTGACAGGGCTACCCAGTTCGCCAGCTTGATTGGGAAGTATTTTTCCAAGGTAATATGGTTGAGCTCGCGGATTTCACGTGCGTTCAACCTAGGGTCATCCAGTGCGCGCAAATGTAGTTTTTTGAGCGTTTCTAGCGATGGGGATGTCTTGTGGTCTTGCGCTTGCTGTGTCAGCTCTGAGAGCTGCCATTTCTTGGACAGGTTTAGCGAGATCATTTGCATACTACAGCCGAGCACTTCGTTCTCGACATCCATCGGTGGCTCACCATTCTCGTGGATACGGGTTTGAATTTGCTGCATGTGAAGTGGCGCGTGCAACCACAGCGACCAGAAGCCCACGCTGTAAAATAGAGCTGCGAGAAATGATTCATCAACCAGTGGTAAATTGCGCTGAAGCATCCAACTGCGCACTTGTGCTGCGGCGTGATGACTGTTGGCGACAGCGTGAAGAAAGCGCTTTTGCTGCACGTTGGTTGGGTTGAGCGTCATGGGCTCAACTTTACGTGCGATCTGCTCCATGCCGTCGTAACCTAAAGACGTTACAGAGTGAAAAATACTGGTGACAGCAGATTCATTAACATTATGTTTTTTTTGTGCTTCACGCACCGTGTACAGGCACAGTACAGGATCTTTCTTTACAATAGCGGCGAGCTGTTGAACAGTAGAGCGATCATCGACAATAGCTTGTTTGAGGCGAGTTAAACTACTAGCGCGAGCAGGCAGAGGTTTCTCCGCCAAATACTCAGTCCAGGCATCTAGCCCGTAGAGCACCGCATCTTCTTCATCGGGAAGATAAGTTATTGTCTCTTCTGTCATTTAATCGTCCGTAAAGTTACTTTATCGCTTTATCACTATATAGTTTATAGTTGAATTACAAAATCGCCATTCGGAATTGAAATATAAACTTCACTCCTCTCAATTCTCTTCAATAGAACTGATTATTCTGCGATAACTCTCCATTCTCGATTCGCTAATTCTGCCCTGTTCTATAGCTTGGAGCAAGGCGCATTGCGGTTCACGCTCGTGCTGGCAGTCGCGAAACTTACATAAACCTAAAAATGGTTTAAGTTCGACAAAGCCTTCAATAATACTCTGTGCATCCAAATGCCACAGTGCAAACTCACGTATACCGGGAGAGTCGATCAAATCACCGCCACTGGGGATGTGAAATAATCGCGCTGTGGTTGTCGTGTGCTTACCTTTTCGTGTCTGCTCGGACAGTGCTCCTACCTTTATATCGACACCGGGCAGCAAGACATTAATTAAAGATGATTTTCCCACTCCCGATTGGCCGACAAAGACACAGGTTTTACCGGCGAGTTGGCGATGCAATTCATCCATACCATGCTCCAGCGCTGTAGATGCTGTAAATACGCTGTAGCCGATCTCGCGATAGCGGGCCATCAAGCGCTCGATCGCTTCGCGGTTTTCGCTGTTTATTAAATCGGATTTGTTGAGCAGCAAGACTGGCTCTATGTTGCTGAGCTCGGCGGCTACGAGGTAGCGATCGATCAGGTTGGCAAAGGGTTGAGGTTCAATGGCGAAGGTGATGACAATTCGATCAATATTCGCAGCGACAGGTTTGAGTTCACCGTGATTAGTTGGCCGCTGTAATTCAGAGGTACGCGGTAGAACAGCAACGACGACTCCATGTTCAGCGCCCGGGCGCCATATGACGTTGTCGCCGGTGACGAGTTGACCTAAATGCGTTCGTAAGTGACAGCGAAAGATTTGGCCCTGCTTTTCGCCTTCTAATGCCTCAACGTCAACTTGCTTACCGAAATGCGAGATGATCAATCCCTGCTGCTCAAGCCCTAGCTCACTGGCTTCAAGCTGCTGTTCGATGCGGCTTTCTTTTTTTAGTGCGCGATCAGTGCGCTCTTTTTGAATTTTCTCTACTCGCCAAGCTTGACGGCGAGATAACTTTCGTTTTGACATCGTTGTGTTGTTGTCCGGGCAATCAATTTACAGCTAGGGAGCATCGCTAAAATACATTACCTTCACAGTATTTTAGCGGTGGCTTATAATGGCGGCCTAACCTTGGGTTTAGCCCGTAGCTCGCTGGTCTCAAAACTACTGGCGGCTTCATTATAAGTGGCCACAGCCCTGCTGTCTCATAAATGAGGAACTTTGATGTCACAAAAAGACAATCTTATCTGGCTCGATCTGGAAATGACCGGCCTAGAGCCTGAAACGGATCACATTATAGAAATTGCGACGATTGTGACTGATGCGCAGTTGAATATCATTGCGGAGGGGCCTTCACTGGTGATCCACCAAAGTGATGAAATTTTGGAAAGTATGAACCCTTGGTGTATTGAGCAGCACGGTAAAACAGGTCTCACCCAGAGGGTCAGAGAAAGCCAGATCAGTCTCAGCGAGGCCGAGGCACAGACTTTGGCGTTCGTGAGGCAGCATGTTGCAGAGGGCGCATCGCCTCTGTGTGGCAACAGCATTAGCCAGGACAGACGTTTCCTCTACCGCTACATGCCATCGCTTGAGGCTTACTGCAGCTATCGTCACATTGATGTGACCAGCTTTAAAGAAGTGGCTAAGCGCTGGCAGCCTGAAATCCTCAAAGGGCTGGTCAAAAGTGGGACTCACTTGGCGCTCGATGATATTCGCGAGTCTATTGAAGAGCTTAAATACTATAGGAAGCACTTGATCAAAGATTTTTCAAATTGATCGTCACTCTCTGCGCCAGTTGAGCGAGCGCCCAATCAATGTGCTCGCCGACAAACGCAGAGCACTGCTTTCGCCTCTCTTGCAGTGCGCTTACTACCGCGGGTCCGCCGCGGCTATTACCAAGGGCTACGGCGATATTTCGCTGCCATCCCTCATAGCCCGTTCGCCTGATCGCCGACCCTTCGGTGCGCTTGAGAAACGTCGCCTCGTCCCACCCGAATAGCTCGAGTAGACTAATGTTATCTAAGGTATTGCGAGGCTTAAAGTCATCCTCTGCACTGAGCTTGGCAAATTTGTTCCACGGGCACACCAGTTGGCAGTCGTCGCAGCCAAAAATCCGATTGCCCATTTTGGGGCGCAGCTCTAGGGGGATAGGTGCTTTACTTTCTATCGTCAGATAGGAAATACAACGCTTGGCGTCGAGGATGTTGGCATCGACAAAAGCATCTGTGGGGCAGATATCCAAGCAGGCGCTGCACTTGCCGCAGTGATTCTTCACTGCTGTCGGCGTTTGCGGTAGGGGGATATCGATGAAAAGCTCAGCCAGGAAAAAATAGGATCCGGCTTCCCTGTTCAGGAGTAGCGTGTGCTTGCCTGTCCAGCCCAAGCCCGCCTGTTCAGCGACAGCACGCTCCATAATCGGGGCGCTGTCAACGAAGGCGCGATAGCCAAGTTCACCACAGGCGCCTTCAATTTTTTTAGCTAGCTGAGTGAGTCTTTTACGCACCGT
>JBMZCU010000077.1:0-11489 GCA_049613705.1 Pseudomonadales bacterium
GCGCATGTCCTCAGAGACTCCGGCGCCATCGTCTTCAATATCGATATAGACAAATTTTTCATCTGCATACATAGAAACCGCCACTTCAGCACGGCAGTATTTAAAGGCGTTTTCCAGCATATTACCCAGCATTTCCATCAAATCACGCTCATCGGCGTTGAGCTCGATTTTACGCGCCAAGTTGAGGATAACATTGACTTCTTTCTCGCGGTAAACCTTACCCAGCGCTGAAATAATACGCTCGATAATTGGCGTCACGAGTACCGCGTTAGCCATGGTGCCATCGGCGTTACTTTTTACAGCCCTGGTCAACTGATATTGAATAATCTGATCCATCCGCCTGACCTGCTCCGAGGCGACACTCATGTAAGTGCTGAAGTCTAACTGCTCGCTGGCAGCACCTTGCAGCACCGCCAAGGGCGTCTTTAAACTGTGGGCAAGATCAGCCAACGTATTACGGTAGCGCTCACGCTGCACACGCTCGGCATTAAGCAGGTTATTCAAGCTGTCCTGCATTGCGTGAAACTCAATGGCGTACTCACCCTTGAGCTGCTCCGACTTGCCCTTGGCGATATCCTGTAGGTCTGTCGATAAGGTGTCAATCTGTTTGAGCTCACGCCACAAGATCGCGGTGAAGAGCATCATCAAAATGACGACAATAGACACCATCACCCACAGCAACTGCACCTGAAAGTGGCGCACTTGCTGCTGCGCTTCACGCAGCGATGTGACGATAACCAAAAGCCCACTATTCTCGATACCCGTGCTGTAGATAGCACTGTCTCGCTCGACACTAAAGTGCGCCGACCCGCTTTGGTTGTAGACGCTATGGCGCAACTGCTGCACTCTAGAGAGTTCAGGTTGAGCAATCGTCATCATGGAGACTAAGCTACCGGCGAGCTCATTCTGGGCGTTGTAGAGATAAATATTGCTGTGCTTGGTAAACAGCGTCTGATCACTGAGCTGACTGAAGAGCTCTTGAATATCGGAGGCCGTAGAGAGATAGCTGCGAAACGCTTCAGCTTGAAGCTCCGTCTGCAGCAGTAGATTTTGCTTTTTTTCTGCGATGACGGCTGAATTGAGATAGAGGGCCAACGCGAACAGTAGACCACTCAAGACTAAGATGAAAGCAAGCAGCAACCGCACTTTTATCGATTGCAACTTGCTAGTCACCCAGCGAATCATCAGGAAGTGCGTACCAGATCAAAGCGGTAACCCAACCCGCGCACAGTCGTGATCGGCGACATCGTCTGATCGGGATCGAGCTTCTGACGCAAGCGGCGGATAAACACCTCTAGCACGTTGCTGTCGCGGTCGAAATCTTGATGGTAGAGATGTTCCGTCAGCTCAGCTTTTGAAACCGTTTTGCCCGCGTGCATCATCAGATACTCCAGCGTGCGGTACTCATAGCTTGTGAGGTTGATCGGACGCGTCTCATAGGCGACTACTCGGCCAACCGTATCTAGCGTTAGCGGGCCAAACTCCAGTACGGGTTTGGCGTGTCCTGCAGCGCGTCGCAACAGGGCATTCAAGCGTGCGACCAGCTCTTCTATGTGGAAAGGCTTGACCAAAAAGTCATCGGCACCCGCTTCAAGTCCTTCGACTTTATCCTGCCATTCACCACGCGCGGTCAAAATCAGGATTGGAAAGTTACGCTCTGCTGCGCGCCATTGCTTGATCAAATCGACACCGGAGAGAGAAGGAAGGCCCAAATCCACTATTGTCAGATCGAAGTTAAACTCGCAACCCATGTACAGCGCTTCGCGACCGTCTCCGGTCTCTTCAATGGTGTACCCTCGTGACTCAAGTCCACTGACCAGTTGACGACGTAAATCCGCGTCGTCTTCTACGACCAATAGCTTCATCTTTTTACTCCTGTGACGTAAATATTTTGCTCGCTCCGGCAAACAAAGAAAGTAGTGTGGTGCTTGTCGATATCTACAGTCTGACCATGTCAGCTGAGATACACAAATCATCTATTATAGTAACCTGACGGCCAACACGCTCACCCCGCCCCCGCTTCCAAGCTAGGACAGCGCCGACAAAATTACTGCTGCGGTTAGTGAACCTATGAACTTCATTGATCGGCGATCAATGCTGCTACATTCCTCTAACCCTCTCGCAGCCCCATAGGGCTAGCAAGCGTAGATCACCGCGGCGGCGCCAAACGCTTAATCATAACCTGAAAATACGTATCGCGCAGCGTGAAAGCCCTGATCCACTTGAATTTTTTAAGAGTGCATTGTATAGCAAAATCTATCGACTCTCGCAAAGCATAACGCGTTTTTTTCAAACGCCAGTATGGCTCACCGAGGGTACAAAAGTGTTCGACTATGGCTTTAACTCTCTCGTTATCCGCTCACCAATTAAATACCGAGACACTGCGATGCCTCAACCTCACCGATCGGCACCGTGTTATGAAAGCCTCACCTAGCTGGGTTTACCTGAAGAATAGCCTGCTATTTTTTGTTATTGGCGCTTGCGGGACGCAACTCTACACTAGCCTTCCTTAACCGCAGCGACAAACTCCATTACAGCACTAAAATTGATCAATCTTTGCTGTTCTTCCTGATATACTCAGCCGATTACGATAGAGACAGACAAGGACCAGACATGCCCGCTTACAGATCCAAAACCTCCACGGCTGGCCGCAACATGGCCGGTGCCCGCGCACTGTGGCGCGCCACAGGCATGAAAGATGAAGATTTCCACAAACCTATCATCGCCATCGCCAACTCGTTTACTCAATTTGTGCCCGGCCACGTCCACCTCAAGGATATGGGCCAGCTTGTCGCGCGTGAGATTGAAAAAGCCGGCGGCGTCGCCAAAGAATTTAACTCAATTGCCGTGGACGATGGTATCGCCATGGGTCACGATGGCATGCTCTACTCCCTTCCCTCGCGCGATCTAATCGCCGATTCAGTGGAGTACATGGTCAACGCACACTGCGCGGACGCCCTCGTGTGTATTTCGAACTGTGACAAAATCACTCCCGGCATGCTAATGGCCGCGATGCGCCTAAACATTCCTGTTATTTTTGTCTCCGGCGGCCCAATGGAAGCGGGTAAAACCAAGCTATCCGAACACAAGCTAGATTTAGTCGATGCGATGGTGATTGCCGTTGACGACTCGGCCTCTGAAGAAAAGGTCGCTGAGTACGAGCGCTCTGCCTGCCCGACCTGTGGCTCTTGCTCCGGTATGTTTACCGCCAACTCGATGAACTGCCTAACCGAAGCGCTGGGGCTATCACTGCCCGGTAACGGCACAATGCTCGCCACGCACGCTGATCGTCGCGGTCTGTTTGAAAAAGCGGGCCACAAGATTGTCGAACTGGCTAAAAGCTACTATGAAGATGACAACGAAGCTGTGCTTCCGCGTAACATTGGCTGCTATAAAGCATTCGAAAACGCGATGGCGCTGGATATCTGCATGGGCGGCTCCACTAATACTATCCTCCACTTATTGGCTATTGCCCGTGAAGCTGAAATCGACTTTACCATGAAAGATATCGACCGCATGTCACACGATATCCCACAATTGTGCAAAGTCGCCCCGAACTCACCGCTCTACCACATTGAAGACGTGCACCGCGCTGGCGGTATTTTCGCCATCCTCGGCGAGCTAGCACGCGCAGGAAAAATACACACTGACCTGCCAACTGTGCACAGCGCCTCAATGGCCGAAGCGCTAGAAGAGTGGGATGTTGCACTCAACCCGAGCCCTGAAGTCGTCGAATTCTACAAAGCGGGCCCCGCTGGTATCCCAACACAGCAGGCGTTCAGCCAGGCGACGCGCTGGCCAAGCCTTGATATCGATCGCAAAGAGGGTTGCGTGCGCTCGATTGATAATGCTTTCTCACTCGAAGGCGGACTGGCGGTACTTTATGGCAACATTGCCCTCGATGGCTGCGTGGTAAAAACCGCTGGGGTGGACGACTCTATCTTAGTTTTTGAAGGCAACGCACACGTCACTGAGTCACAAGATGAAGCGGTAGCTAACATCTTGGCTGATAAAGTAGTTGCAGGGGACATCGTTATCGTACGCTATGAAGGCCCTAAAGGCGGCCCAGGCATGCAAGAGATGCTCTATCCGACGTCATACATCAAATCTAAAGGCCTAGGTAAAGCTTGCGCGCTTTTGACTGATGGTCGTTTCTCTGGTGGTACTTCCGGCCTTTCGATTGGTCACGTTTCACCAGAAGCAGCGGCTGGCGGCGCGATTGGTTTGGTGGAAAATGGCGACAAGATACTAATCGACATCCCCAATCGCACCATTAACGTGCTACTCAGCGATGAAGAGCTCGCTGAGCGCCGCGCTGCAATGGACGCCAAAGGCAAACTTGCGTGGAAGCCAGAACTACCTCGTCCACGTAAAGTGTCAGCGTCACTTAAAGCCTATGCACTGTTGGCAACCTCTGCCGACAAAGGCGCCGTTCGCGACCTGTCTATGTTAGATTAGCCGCCAGTAATGGCTGGCTGATCGACACGAAAAAGGGGCTCACGCCCCTTTTTTATTACCCGCTAGATCAAGCATTCACCTTAGCCATCAGCATTGATCTGTGTAATAAGCTCTGCCAATACTTGTTCAGCACGATCGTTATCAACCTGACAAGTACCCGCCGCCTCGTGCCCACCACCATCGTACTTGAGCATTAACTCACCGACGTTAGTTTTGGAGCTGCGATCAAAGATCGATTTGCCCGTGGCATAAACCGTGTTCTGTTTTTTCATACCCCAAATAACATGGATTGAAATATTGGTCTCTGGGAACAGCGCGTAAATCATAAAGCGGTTACCCGCCCATATGTTTTCCTCTTCCAACAGGTTGAGCACAACAAGATTGCCGTGCACTTGGGCGCAGCGCTTGATTTGCTCGACGAACTTTTCCTGCTGCTCAAAGTACAAATCGACACGTTCTTTAACATCCGGCAACTCGAGAATACTGCTGATATCATGATCTTTGCAGTAGTCGATCAAATCCATCATCAGCTCGTAGTTAGAGATCCTAAACTCGCGGAAACGCCCCAAACCGGTGCGCGCATCCATGAGAAAGTTGAGCAGCGCCCAGCCTTCGGGATTGAGTACATCGTCGCGCTCATACTGGGCTGAATCACCGACGTCAACAGCGGTCATCATGTCTTCCCAGCGCGCTGGGAACGCCTCATAGCCCCCATAGTGATCAAACACTACACGTGCCGCTGAAGGGGCTTCGGGGTCTATAATGTGATTGTCGTGCTTGTCGTTACGCAACGTCTCTGAATGGTGGTGATCAAACGCCAGATGCACACCGGGCACAAAAGGTAGGTTCGTTGTAATGTCACGCGCCGTTATTTCGACACTCCCATCCTGCATATCCTTAGGATGGACAAATTTAATTTCATCGACCAAGTCCAAGTGCTTGAGCAGCACCGCGCACACTAAGCCATCGAAGTCACTACGTGTAACTAAACGGAATTTTGTATTCGCCACAGAGAGTTCCTTGCATTTACCAGTAGAGTTTAAACTGCAGTCTCACACGAGCTTCGCCGCCTCTTCATACAATAACAATACGGCTATCGCGGCGCTGCACGCCTCGTGTGAATCCACCAAGCTGAATATAGGTATAGCTCAAACCCTCGGTACTGTAAACGCAGCGCTGCGTTTTTTTACCGCCCACTAGCGCCAGCGCAAAACAAGTGCAACCACTAGGCAGCACCAACCCCACATGGCTCAGCGCGCACAAAGCCCGAGTTCACAACGAGATAAGGCGCGTGCCGGTATTAAGCGGTACGTGTGAAAATCAGATCCCACACCCCGTGGCCCAGTTTCTCGCCTCGGCGTTGAAACTTAGTCACAGGCCGCGTCGGCGGCTGCTCGGAAAATGCGCCAGCTCCTGCAGCATTGCAATAGCCTTCAGCGGCTTCCATTACTTCCATCATGTGCTCTGAGTATGGCTCCCAGTCTGTCGCCATGTGGAAATTGCCACCAATCGCCAGTTTAGCGCGAATAGTCTGCGCGAACTCAGGCTGCACAATGCGGCGCTTGTGGTGTTTTTTCTTATGCCAAGGATCTGGAAAGAAGAGCTGTAAAGTATCGAGTGAAGCATCTGGGATGCACTGTGCCAGTACTTCAATGGCATCTTCCGAGAAGACCCGAATATTCGTCAGCCCAGCCTCATCAGCTTTAGACAGTAAACGCCCAACACCGGGACGGTGGACTTCTACACCGATAAAGTTTTTCTCCGGTGCGGCACTGGCCATAGCAATGAGTGAATCCCCCATGCCAAACCCAATTTCCAGCACCGTTGGCGCACTGCGGCCAAAGACAGCTTCCAAGTCCAGCATCCCCTGCTTCACCTCTAGCCCCAATCGCGGCCACTGCTCATCAAGGGCGCGCTCTTGGCCCGGCGTCACTCTACCCGTGCGCATTACAAAGCTGCGCACAGTGCGCAGGCGCTTTTTCTCTTCAGTCATTCTCTCTACTCGCGGAGCGTTAAATTAGCCGGCTATTTTAACGACTATGACGCGCTATAGCCAACTTCACGCGCGCCGCACCAGCGACACCGCCAGTACTAGCCAACCGACAATGAACAACAACCCGCCCAGCGGTGTTAAGTAGACTAGACTCTTACTGCCCGAGAGCGCCAACACATACAAGCTGCCACTAAAACACACTATACCCAGCGCGAAACAGCTGATCGCCACTGCCAGCGAACACTCCAATACCTTTCCCAGCACGGCGCAAACTAACAGAGCAAGCGCGTGATAAAACTGATACCGCGCTGCCGTCTCCACCCAGGCGAGCGCTTTGGGCTCAAGCACACTTCCCAGCGCATGCGCTGCGAAAGCCCCTGCGGCAACTGCGAGCGCTGCCGCCACACACCCCACCACAACCGCGACTAAAAACCACTTTTTATTCATCGATATACCTCAAAACTTTCCGCTGTACTTTACACACTTTGACTCTGCTCGGCGCCAGTGATAGCTTTCTCACTTTTGCGGGACAATTCATGGCACGGCCGAGTATCAAAGAAGAGCGCCTAGCGCAGATCCTACAAGCACTGCAACGCTGTGTTGCCAAACACGGCATAGAGGGTAGTACGCTGGAGCGCATCGCCGAAGAAGCCGGTCTCAAACGCAGCTTAGTACGTCACTTTGCAGGCAATAGAGACGAGCTAGTCATGCGTCTAGCTGACAAAGTAGTACTCGAATCCCTTGAGCAATGGCGCGAGTTCCTGCGCTACCTGCCCGCAAAAAACTGCGGCCCGCTACTGCTCGACGGCCTGTTTGATCAAAGCCACAGCGACCCAGAGTACGTCCTGGTTATAGAATCACTCATTTTTGCTGCCGGGCGCGACGCACCGCTGCGCGAAAAGATGTGCCACTGGCTCAATCAATTCGATGCGGAGCTGCGCGACCTGCTACGCCGTGATTATCCTCGGGCCGAAGAGCAAGCACTGGGCTGCGCGTCCTTTGGCATTATCTCGCTATATTTCAATCTCGACTCGCTGTCACCACTAGGTGTCGCCGACCACTACCGCGGCAGCGCTCGACAGGGGGCACAGTATTTTTTAGACATGCTGGCCAGCGCTGATCGCTGACACAAACAAAAACGGCCACCTTAAGGCAGCCGTTTTTTTAATGAAGCACTCTTAGGCAATCATCGGCGCATCAGCCGTCATCGCATCTCTGAGCTTTTTCATCGCGTTCTTTTCAAGCTGGCGAATGCGCTCAGCCGAAACACTGTACTGCGCAGCCAAATCGTGTAGCGTCGCCTTACTTTCATCGTTGAGCCAGCGCTTAGCCAAGATATCACGGCTGCGCTCATCTAAACCCTGCATTGCCACTGTGAGCTTGTGCTGCGAGTGTTCCTGCCAGTTGGCATCTTCCAACACAGCTTCGGGGTTTGCCGAGTGATCTTCGAGATACTGGCTCGGTGAAAAAGCCGGCCCTTCATCGTCATCGCTGCCACTCATATCAAAAGCAGTATCACTGGAGGCCAAACGCCCTTCCATTTCACGCAGCGTTTTAAGCTCAACACCGAGATCTTCCGCCACTAGGGTCGCTTCTTCGTTGTTCATCCAGCCTAAGCTGCTCTTTTTAGAACGCAGATTAAAGAACAATTTACGCTGCGCCTTCGTGGTAGCGATTTTAACGATGCGCCAATTCTTGAGAATAAACTCGTGCATCTCCGCCTTGATCCAGTGCACGGCAAAAGAGACTAAGCGTACCCCGACACTCGGATCAAAGCGCTTAACCGCCTTCATCATACCGACATTGCCCTCTTGTACTAGGTCGCCAAGCGGCAGGCCGTAACCAGAGTAACTTCTTGCAATGTGCACTACAAAACGCAAGTGCGAAAGAACGAGTTGACGAGCGGCCTCTAGGTCGTTTTGATCGTGTAAGCGCTCTGCCAAGGCGCGTTCCTCTTCAACACTCAACACAGGTATCGTGCTGATTGTCTGCAGGTAAGCCTCCAGATTTTGTCCGGGGGATATATGTTCAATTGCCTGTAAGCGCTTGCCCATGCCTTCTCATTTCCTCAACTTTGTCGCCGAATTCACTCTTTCTCGACGCTCATTTAATTCCGTCAGCCGTGCTCAATGCGACTACTTAGGCAGTCTTAGCTGCAAAAGTTCCTCTGCCACTAACAGGTATTTTCCCTGCACTCAGATTTAACGTAGAACGGCGGACATGAAAGCATACAGAGTATAGTGTAAAAATCAAGATCCGCCTTTGACGGGCGTCATGGAGAGGCCAAAACCGCCCTCAAAATGGGTGCCACGTCTTCAGCGCGGTCGCAGCTGGCGTAAAAATTTATTCACAGAGATCCACGCTGCAACAAAGCCCAGCGTCATCGCCACGCCGAGCAGCACCAACGCACCGACCCAACCGGGGCCTGCAAGCTCAAAATAGCTCTGATACTGCTGCGCCAGCTGTTGCACCGGAATCGCCAACAGCAAAAGCGTCGCGCTCAAGATCAGCCAAGCCACTGCCGCCGCAAACAGACCGTAGAGCATACCTGTATAGAGAAACGGCCGGCGCACCCAGGCATCTGTCGCACCCATCAGCTTAGAGACCTCTATTTCATCTCTTCGGCTAGCCACGTTGAGCCTAATCGTGTTGCCGATAATGAGCAGCACCGCAAAGCCCATCAGCAAACTCAGCACCACAGCGATCCGCTGCGCTAGCGCCAACATGGCATTGAAGCGCTTGAGCCACTGCAGATCAATAACCGCTGCCTCTACTTGCTCAAGGGCTTCCAACTGCTGCTGTAGGGTTGTCAGGCTTTCTTCTCGCGTATCTCGCGCTAGCACTTCGATTACAGCAGGCAGCGGATTAGCGTCCAAATTTTCCAGTACCTGCGACAAGCCAGAGAACTTGGAAAACTCTATCATCCCCTGTGATGCATCGATCAACTCAACGGCAATCAAATCCTGGCGCAATAGCAATTGACGGCTAAAACTATCCACCTGCTCAGCACTGAGCGATGTCTCCAAATACAGGGATATTTTATGCTCGCCCTCCCAACTGTGGCCCAGCCTCTCCAAATTGTAGAGCGCGCCAAACATAAAGCCGGGTATCGCCAGCGCCACCGCCAGCACTAAGGTCGTCATCAGTGTCGAGTTATTGGCGCTGAAGAGTTGGCGCAAACAATCTTTACCTACTTGCGCGTGGTGCTGAAGGCTGTTGCGCCGACGCGCCTTTTTGTCGATAACCACTTGCTCGGCGCCGCGCTTGTGCTCTGGAGTATTCCCTTTAGACATCGTCGATCAGCCTCCCCTTCTGCAGCGTCAAGGTGCGACAATTCATCCGTCGGATTAAATTCAAATCGTGACTGGCAATGAGCACTGTCGTGCCGACCCGGTTAAACTGCTGGAACAACCGCATCACCTCGGCGGAGAGTTGGGGGTCAAGATTTCCAGTCGGCTCATCAGCCAGTAAGATGCGCGGTTTGTGCACGATAGCCCTGGCGATACCTATACGCTGCTGCTCGCCGGTGGAAAGCACACTGGGATTGAGCTTTTCACGGCTCAACAATCCCACTTTATCCAACGCCGCACGCACACGTCGCGCCGCGTCATCACTGTCATAGCCACAGATACGCAAAGGTAGCGCAATATTGTCAAATACTGAGCGATCGAACAGCAATTGGTGATTCTGAAAGACCACGCCCATGCGCTGGCGCAGAGCGGGAATATCTGCGTGACTAAGGCTATTGAGCGGCTGCGAATCGATAGATATAGCACCGGCACTGGCCAGCTCCATCATCATGATGAGCTTTAGCACCGTACTTTTACCCGCGCCTGAATGCCCAGTGAGAAACACCATTTCCCCGGCACCAATGCTAAATGAGACATCCTGCAGCGCCTCAAACTCGCCGGGGTAGTGTTTGGCTACCTTGTCGAACTCAATCATCGCCAATCCTTGCACGCGGGGCGCGGCGTAATCACTGCTGTAAGGTCGCGCCCACCAGTTTAACCTACAGCTCGTTGAATGAGCGCAAAGCGCGGCAACTCACCGCGCTAAACACGCTCTACTGCTTATCCTCAAACAGCGCTTCGACAAAATCACCGGCTTCGAAAGGCTGCAAGTCATCAACTTGTTCACCGACCCCAATAAAGCGAATGGGCAGCCCCATCTGCTTAGCGATCGCGAAAATAATACCGCCTTTAGCGGTGCCGTCGAGCTTCGTCAGCGTAATCCCTGTGACACCAACGGCCTCGCCGAAGATCTGCGCCTGGCTCATCCCGTTTTGCCCGGTGCCTGCATCGAGAACAAGCATCACTTCATGGGGCGCTGTGTCATCGAGCTTTTTCATGACGCGAATCACTTTTTGCAGTTCCTGCATCAAGTTGTCTTTGTTCTGCAGGCGCCCCGCAGTATCGGCAATCAGTACGTCGACGTTTTTAGCCTTCGCCGATTCGATCGCATCAAACAATACAGAGGCCGAATCGGCACCTGTGTGTTGCGCGACGACGGGCACATCATTGCGCTCGCCCCACACTTGCAGTTGCTCGACCGCCGCGGCGCGGAAGGTATCACCTGCGGCCAACATAACTGACTTACCCTCTTGCTGAAAACGCTTAGCCAGCTTGCCTATAGTGGTCGTTTTACCAACACCGTTGACCCCAACCATGAGAATGACATAAGGGCTCTTCGAACTGTCAATCTCCAGTGGCTGCTGTACATCTTGCAGCATCGAAGAGAGTTCCTTCTTCAGCGCTTCGTGTAGCGCTTGAGGATCGGTCAGCTCACTGCGCTCTACTTGATCGGTCAGCTTGGCGATGATAGCGGTCGTCGCTTCCATGCCTATATCCGAGGTCAGCAGAATCGTTTCGATATCCTCGAGTAGCTCCTCGTCAATTTCCTTGGCACCGAGGAACAAGTCACCCATCTGACGGCTAAAGCCAGCTTTTGTCTTCGCCAATCCCTGCTTAACCTTGGCAAAAAAGCTCTGCTTAGGCGCCGGTGCTGGCTCTGGCTCTGGCTCTGGCTCTGGCTCTGGCTC
>JBMZCU010000078.1:0-11413 GCA_049613705.1 Pseudomonadales bacterium
AAAACAGCGCTATCCTCTGCCTGCTCATTAGAAATAATTGCCTGCCTAGATTGGCGGTATCTCAGATACTGGTCTATGCTTAATGTTAGGTTAATCTGGAATGGGCCGGCGGGCTGCTAAAGGCAGGGGAGGTATAGTGACAGCGCTGGAATGCAATGATTTATCGACGGCTATTTGGCTCTACGATATAGATCACTTCCGAATAATGTGGGCCAACAGTGCAGCAGTGGCGCTGTGGAATGCAAGTAGCAGCGAAGAGCTGCTGGCGCGTGATTTCAAGCCTGAAACATCTGATGCGGTGCGTCGCACACTGCTGGATTATCGCGAGAGCTTTAAACGCGGTGAGGTGATATCTAGGTTTTGGAGCTTCTTCCCCAAAGGTGAGCAAAAGGACGCGTTTTGCCAGATGTCTGGTTACACTTTGGCTGACGGTCGCACGGCACTGCTGTGCGAGGCTACCCAGATCACATCTTTTTCTGATCGCGAGTCCTTTGATGGTATCGCGATACTCTCTAACTACGAATACGAAGGGCGCTTCATCAGTGCCAACCCGCCTTTTATAGAGCAGCACGGCAAGCGTATTACGCACTTTCTAGAGCTTTTTGTCGATGCGGCTCATGCGGCACAAGTGCTCTTTGATATTCAGCGAAAAAAACAGTACATCGGCGATATCTTACTCAATACAGCGCAGGGCGAGCAGTGGTTTCACCTGCACGCCAGAGTGAGTGAGGCCGAAGGTGAGCGCGCTGAAATCATTGTGCAGCAGTTCAATATACACGAGCGAAAGCTCGAGCAAATTAATTTGAGCCACCAAGTCGTCAGTGACTCGCTGACAGGCTTGTTGAACAGGCGGGGCTTAAGCGACGCGCTCGGTGCGCTCATTGCGCAACAGACACCGTTTTTGGTCTGCTACTTGGATCTTGACGGTTTTAAAATGGTCAATGACTCTCTCGGCCACGCCTGTGGTGACGCTGTGTTAGTTGAAACTTCACAGCGCCTCAAACAGTATCATCCCAGTGCTGCGATTGCCTGTCGCGTCGGTGGCGATGAATTTATTTGGGCCGTACCCTTACTGGCTGAACTGCCCGGTTCCACAGAGCTGGCGCAGGGGCTACTGCTACAAATGCGCGAATCTTTTCGCGATGCTGATGGTAAAGCGCTACCGCTTTCTTGCAGTATTGGCACTGCGCTTTATCCGGCGGATGCGAGTGATTTGGAGCAGTTGCTACAGTATGCCGATGCGGCGATGTACATGGCCAAAGCGCAAGGTAAAAATCGTCTTATCGGCTTTGTCGCAGGCATGCAAAATAGCTTGCGCCGTCACAGCGTTATCGCCAGGCACTTGGCAGTGGCGATTGAAAAGTCTGAATTGAGTGTGCACTACCAGCCGGTATTTGATTTGTCTTCGGGCCAGGTCTACAGCTTTGAAGCGCTGCTGCGCTGGGAGCATCCTGACCTTGGCTTGATCAGTGCTCAGGAAACGGTGAATATTGCCCAGCGTATTGGTTGTATCAACCAGATTGAACTCTGGGTGGCCAATCGCGCGATTAGGGATCTTGCCCTGTTGCGGCGCTATGCAGGTGAGAGCGTCAAAGTATCAATCAACTTGTGTGGTACCCACGTGGTCGATTGTAATTTGGCCGGTAACTTAGAAAGCTTGCTAAAGGGCTGTGGTTTGAGCGGTCAAGACCTGATCGTAGAACTCAGTGAGGGGGCGCTTGCTGCAAGCCCAGAAAGTGTCGCTGCAGCGATGACGCGTCTGATTAGCTGTGGTATTGAGTTGTGTCTCGATGATTTTGGCAAAGGGCTTTCGGCGCTGGCGCAGTTGCACAAAGTTGCCGCTAAGAGTGTTAAAATTGACGCGCTTTTCACCGCTCTCCTAGCGAGCAATAGCGCGACGATTCGCAGCATGCATCAGCTGTTGCAAGGGTTTGGCTTGAGCAGTGTCGCCGGTGGTGTAGAGACCCTAGAGCAGTCGCGACAGCTGATGGACATGGGCGTTTGCCTGCAGCAGGGCTATGCCTTAGGTGCGCCACAGCCGCTGCAGTACTACTTTGAGAAAGTGTGCAGCGCCGAACCTAAGGTTGCCTCATCATTGATACCTCATTGAGCGCGAGTTACTCCTTCTTTTTCAAGGCTCCCATTTAGCGCTAGCGCGTTTCTATCAGGCATCACAGCTTCATTAAGCTCACGACTGCGTCCAGTAGTACGTTGGCACCGTCGGTTAGCTGCTGTGCTGGTGTGTGTTCGCGAGGATTGTGGCTAATGCCCTGCTCACTGGGCACAAAAATCATCGCCGCTGGGCAAATACGCGCCAGCATCTGGGCGTCGTGGCCGGCGCCAGAGGTCATTCGCTGGCAGCTTAACTGGCGGCTAGCGGCGACCGTTTCAATTAATCGGACTAAATGCTGGTCAAAGCTTACAGGCTCAAAGCGTGCTAACTTTTCTGTTTTGATGGTCACTGACTCGTGCTCTGCCAGCTCACTGAGAAAGTTAGCGAGCGCAGCTTCGGCTTCGCGCAGCAACGTTTCGTCAGGGGCGCGCAGGTCAACTGTGAACTGAGCGGCACTTGGAACCACATTAATGATGTCTGGGGTCAATTGTAAGGTACCGACTGTCGCCACCATATTGTTACCGCAGCTTAGGGCGAGTTCGCGCACATAGGTTGTGACTTTCGCTGCGACGTAGCCTGCATCACTGCGCATCGACATCGGCGTGGTCCCAGCGTGATTGGCGACACCTTGAACGCTAATCTGCTGCCATGAAATGCCCTGTAAATTTTCCACCGCGCCTATGGCAACGCCTCGGTGCTCCAGAATCGGGCCCTGTTCGATGTGCAGCTCTAAATAGGCGCTGGGTGTTAGAAAGCCCGGTTGGTGTGTTCCGGCATAGCCAATACGCTGCAGTGCATCGCCAAGGCGCTCTCCATCATCGCTCGCAACTTCATCCAAAGCACTGTGCAGTGCCAAGCCTCCCGCATACACCAGTGACCCCATCATGTCAGGGGTGAAGCGTGCGCCCTCTTCGTTGGCGAAGACACTGACGACGATTGGGCGCTGAGGTGCGATGTCCGCCTCTTGCAAACTCGCGATGACTTCTAGACCTGCGAGAACACCATAGCAGCCATCGAGAGTGCCTGCGTTAACCACAGTATCGATATGAGAGCCCATCATGACAGTTGCTAGCTCTGCGTTTGCAGGTGTTTGCCAGCGGCCGTGAATGTTGCCAATAGCATCGATAGCGATGTCTAAATTGAGCTCGCGCATCCAGTGTACAACTAAGTCACGGCCCGCGCGATCGGCGTTGGTATAGGCTAGGCGGCTAAGTTTTCCCTCGCTGTCACGGCCAACCTCTCCTAGCTGTTGAATTTTTTCGAGGAGTCTGGTGCTGTTAATGTTCATGAGTGTTACCGAAGTGATTAGTTTGTGTCTATTTTAGAGACTGCACGTAGGGAAAAACTGCAATCTAGCCGTGCAAACTAATGATGTTTTACGTATTTACTGATTTAAATGCGTAAAAACATCGGCGCTTAAAAACACTCGGGGCTTTGGGCTTGTAATCTCTGGTAGCGTTTGAGCACTAGCTGCGGATGGTAAAGTGCTTCAATTGCAGTCTCTAGCTGAGTGAGTTGCGTGGGGCTTACACTGTTGCGGTTGATGTGCACGCCCCATTCTTTTGCACTTAAGGTGTAGGCGTAATCGAGCAACTCGCGAGGCATAGCCATGCTATCTATCGCATTGAGCAGGCCGATACGTGAGCCGATAACGGCATCTGCTCGGCCAGAGCGGAACATTTTTAAACCCTGTCGATAACTTTCAACCTGTGCTTTTTGCACCTTGTGATCGCTGTCGAAGCGCTCATCAAAGCTTGCTTTTCGGATAGTTGCAACGGTGTCTAACTGGTAAATGTCGCTGTACTTCGCAAGTTCTTGATGGCTAATAATGACAACTTCGGAACGCGAGATCGGGCCTAGATAAATCAGTGAAGGCTGCGCGGACTGTTGTTGTAAAAGTGCCGGGTTTTTAAAGATTAGCGCAGCATCTAAGGCGCCGTGTGTGAGCTGGTGGATAATTCTTGCGTAGGGCCTGTGAGACAGGTTGAACGCCACGCCGCTCTCTTTGCCCAATTCGTCAATCAGTAATTCAATGACGCCGCGACAATTTGGCGATGGGTGTTGGCTGATAAAAGGCGCGAAAGGAGGAGGGCTGATAGTCACATCGCTGTGAGCTTGCAAGGTGAAAGTCGAGAGTAGGCATGCCGCCAGAAGGTGTCTCAATACGCGCCCCTTTAAACCACGAATTACAACGAGATTACTATGCAGTATAGCTGATTAATAGCGCGCGGTGGTTAATCTCTCGTTGTGTTGAAGTATTTGATGTAGCGGGTGCAGACGAGGAGAGTCACGGCAGTGGCGATCAGAAGCTGCAATTGCGCCAGCTGGTGGGTGGTGTGTGCCGCTGTTTCAGCTGAGTGTGTGTTGAAGTAGTCTGACACGCTGTACATCGCACTTGAGCCTATCACAGTGGGGAAGGTGAACGCAGCACTCACAGGCGTGAACTCTCGCCAGTAGAGCCTCACAAAGCTGATATAGGCAAAGAGTGTGGTGATCACCGCCAGCGTGAGCAGCAGTGAGACAAACCAAAAACTTGGCTCTGCTGAATATTGTAAATAACTGACCAGGCAGAGGTTGGGTGGGGCGGCAAACAGTGCTAGCGTAGGTTTGTTAATATCAGCCAGTGTCGGCCCTTTTAGCAGCCGCACTAGCATAATAGGTAACAGTATGAGGCAGCATACGATAGCGAAGCTGACAATGGCGCTGGAGAGTGCTTCGCTGTGAGGCGAAGGGTTGGCAACAGCGGCGACAGCGAGGCCGATCGGCGGGATAAACCAGGCTGGCATCATTTGCTCAAACTGAAACTTGCGTACGCGCTGCAGGCAAAACCAAATAAACAGCAGTGCGTGTAGTGCCAGGGCGATACTCCACATCACTAAGCTGGCTGTTGTAGAGATATAAGCAACACTCTGACTGACAATGACCCAGCACATAGCAATGGTTGGCAGCACAGAGCCTGCAACGGGATCGAGCAGAGCGTGCTTTAAAATCTGCGGTCGGTGCATCAGCTTGGCGACGACCAAAGCACAGGCAGCAAAAGCAATGAGGGCACTGCTAACTTGTATATAGCCCCCCGTCGCTAGCGTACTCTCCCAGAGCCAGCCAAGGCTGGCAATCCCGAAGGCGAGCCCAGCGAGCGCAATCGGTGTTTTCTCAAGCAAGTGGGTGTTGATCAAGTGAGTGTCCAGGAGGTGAAGTGCCGGCACTGCCGGCACAAGTGTTTACTTCTCGGTTGCGCGCTCGCCTGGAGGCTCAGGCAGCGGGAGTGGTTCACTGTTGTCTGTGAGTGCCATGGCTTTTTGTGACAAAATCAGCGCCTTTTCGCTCTCGCCTAAGCTGTTTTGCAGCTTGGCCAGCTCACGGTAAGCTTCAATGCTCGGCGCGGCAGCGATGCTGCGCTCGAAGTAGCTGACGGCTTCACTCCACTCGCGATGTACGAGCGCAAGTCTGGCGGTGCAGAGCAGTAGAGCGGCATTGTCAGGTGCTTTTTTACACCAAGCTACAGCTTGTTTCCAGTGACGTAGGGTGTCGGTAGCGCGGATGTGAGCATAGCGCTCGAGCAATTGATCATCCATATTGCGCTTGATCTGTTCACGTAAGAACTGCTCAGCTTGATCGTTAGCACCTGCATCGACCAGTACTTGGACGTAGGTTAACTGCATCGCCACACTCTGGTTGAGTGTATTGGGAAGCGACTTCCAGCCTTTATTCAAGGTCTTGAGCTTACTGTCTTGAGTGCTTTCAGCCGGTAAGCTCTGGAGTGCGTGCTGGAGCATGCTGCGGTAGCACTGAGCCTCCATGTCGGCGATTTTTTCCTCTGGCAAAGCCTGTAATTTACGCAGTTTTGCTAGCAGTTCTATCAGGTTGTCCCAGGCCTGCTCCGCCAGGCAGAGCAATGCGAGCTCACGCAGTACTTTGCTGTGCTTTGGGGCGAGGGCGTGAAGGCGCTTCAAGATGGTCATCGCGCTGTTGGCCTCACCGCGTTCGAGCAAAATGTCGGCCTCTTGCAAGCCAATAGTAACTTCGGCTTGTGGCGCAACTTCACGAGCTTTGGCAATAAACTCATCACTGCTTTGCGCCTCGCCCTGCTCATGAGCAGCTTTGGCGGCGCCCAAGTAGTTGAGCAACGGTTGTGCGGCGATGGGAGCTGTCTGTGAAAGCAGGCGTTGAGCTTGCCACCAGTTACCTTCTGACAGCGCAACCAACCCTTTGAACGTGCGCTTTTGCACGCTGCGCGCGATGCGGTTCTGGCGCCAGGCGCTGAACTGCTTAACTGGGGAGCCTATTCTGAAAAACAAATTGAGAGCCCAGTGCGCGACGAGAAAGGCGAAGAAGCTCAGCAGCAGCATAACCCAGATGCTGGTCTCAACAGTGGTGTTATTGTAAGAGATCAGGACGTAACCTGGGTCTTGCACCATTTTTTCACCGACCCAGGCGCCGGCTGCGAGAATGACGAAGAGTAGAATCAGCAGTTTTTTCATTGCGCACCGGCCCCCGCTCTAATTTCGCTGGCTTGTGCGAGGTGGCTTTTGAGGCTGCTCAGTGAACCGGAGATGCTCGGCATATCCGCGCTAATTTGAGTACCTTCAAGGGCCTTTAAGCCTTTGAGCAGTGCCTGTGACGTACCGTCCTGCGGCTCGAAATAAGTGCTGATGATTTTCTGTGCTTTGGCCAAACTACGGGCAAATGCCTGTGGTTTTTGCTGTAGCAGAGAGAGTTGCGCCTGTTCGAACAGAATATGTAAGTTCTGCAGTAAGCCGGCCTGTTGCGCAGGACTCAGTAGCGGTTCTATGGCTTCGGAGCGGTGGCTGATGACCACTAACTTTTCCAATTTAGAGGTCGCTTTATCCCATGCCTTGGCCAGTGCGCCAGGTTCGCTGACGGCATCGCCTGCCACTTCACTGAGGACCCCGGGAAGTTTTTTCTTATCGGTAATAGGTACCAGTTTGAGCTGATCTATCTGCTCACTCATGGCATCGAGTTTTAGGTAGATACCCTCTTGATCAATCGCAGGTACCGCTTCCAGTGCTGCGATATCTGCCGCTAGAGCTTTGCGTACACTAAAGAGTGATACATCGTCAGTCTGCACGAGGATTTGATCGGCTGATTTGAGCAGGGCGAGAGCACCGATGGGGCTTTTCTCCATCAGGGCGCGCTGGTTGGCTAAGCGCATCAGATACTCTACCTCAGCTAGCAGCCAGTCCTTGCGTGAGTTGCGTTGCTGTGTTGAGGCTTCAACCTGCTGGATACTGCGGGTTAAACGCGCTTGAAGCGCTTCAATTTCGCGCTCTTTATCGGCAGTAGAGCTCTGAAGCGTCGCGAGCTTTTTATTGACATCAGCAACGGTGGCAGCGACATCCGATTTCATGGTCTGGGCTGTCTTATTCGCGCTGGCTAGCGCGCTATCTAAATTGCCTTCAAGCTGGCTGATACTAGCCAGTGTGTCGCTTTGGCTTGCACTGCTAAGACGCGCTTCGTTATAGATATAGCCACTGACTGCGAGTGCGACCAGTGAAACAGCGAATGCGAGTTTAGCGACTTTACTGGACGCGGCTTTTGGCTCATCCGCAGTGGTATTGCTCTGTGTGGCGTCAGTTGTCGAGGCAGGTACTGCTTTTTTTGCTTCATCTGTGGCAGCGCTATCAGCGCCGCTGTTTGGCTGTGCGCTGTCGGTTGAATCCTCAGCGGCAGCAGGAGCATCGCTCACTTGGGTTTTCTCATCGGTAGGCTCTTGATTGGCCTGCTTTTGAAGCTCGACATCCTTCTGAGCTTCGGTGTTCTTCTTGTTGCGTTTTGTCATGTATCAGCTTCCGAGTCGATGGCTGGGACAAGCGCGTCAAGCATCGCTTTATTGTCGGCCCCAGCGGCTACTGTTATTCGGTTAAATCCTTGTATTGCGGCGATTTCAGCCACGCGCTGGCTCGGCACTACGACAGGTTTGGCCAGCAGAGGGGTCAGGTCAAACTGCGCGCTGCTCCCTCGGGCGATAGCGACTAAATTGCACAATGCTTCCCCACTGGTAGTGAGAATAGCGGATAAGGCTTCATTATATAAGGTACTAAAGACCAATTTGTCGCTATAAGTCGCGCTCTGGCGATGGTATAGCAAGGCTTCGTCGACACGCGCTCCGCGCCTGTGTAGCTCTTTGGTCAGTGTCTGCCTGCCAGCGTTCCCTTTGAGGATAAGAATTTTCTTGCCGGCGACAACCTGTGGTGCCAGCAGTGCGAGCAAGGCTTCACTATCGCTGCCGTTTTGGGCTATAGCGGCTTGGATATCCAGTGCCTCCAGTGCTCGCTGCGTGCGTTTACCGATCGCAAACCACTGGATGCCCAGTGGCTGTTGCGGCCAGTAAGTATCTAGCCATTGGGCGGCGCAGCTGGCCGCATTGTGGCTGATACAGATGACGATATCGTAGAGATCAATATTCATCATCTGCTGTTTGAGCGTCTGGTAGTGGCTCTGCTGTGTTGTCGTTGAGACAATCTCAATGGTCGGTAGCGCAACGGCCTGGCAGCCGATACGCGCCAGCGCTCTACCCAGTGCCGCTTGTTCGCTGTGGGGGCGAGTTGTCAGAATACGCTGCACAGTGGCCTCAGTTTACCGGGCTGTTGTAGACCTTGGAGAGAATCTCTCCGGCACCGGCGGCGAGCAGGCGCTCGGCTAACTCGATCCCCAACTTTTCTGCGTCTTCAGGGAGGCCGCGGATCTCATCGCGCAGTACAGTCGAGCCATCGGGCTCGGCGACTAGCCCGCGCAGGTATACCTCTGTGTGGTCCTCGTTGAGAACTGCGTGACAGGCAATGGGCACTTGACAACCGCCTTCGAGGCGTCGGTTCATGGCGCGTTCGGCTGTCACACAGTAAGCACTGGCAATATGGTGTAATGGCTTGAGTAGCTCCAGAGTACGGCTGTCATCTGTACGGCACTCAATCCCGACCGCGCCCTGGCCGCCGGCTGGCAGGCACAAGTCATCAGGTAGGCGATAGCGAATGCGCTCGGACAACTCTAGGCGCTTGAGACCGGCAGTGGCGAGGATAATTGCGTCGTACTGGCCTTCATCGAGCTTGCGCAGGCGTGTTTGAACGTTACCGCGAAGATCTTTAATCACTAAGTCAGGGCGGTGCTCGCGAATGAGGGCTTGGCGACGCAGCGAGGATGAACCGACCACCGCGCCTGGTGGAAGGTCTGAGAGGCTGCGATACTCATTTGAGACAAAGGCATCTGTCGGGTCTTCGCGCGGGCAGATAACACTGAGGCCGAGTCCCTCTGGGAATTCCATTGGCACATCTTTCATTGAATGCACCGCAATGTCGGCGCGTTTTTCTAGCATGGCAACTTCTAACTCTTTGACGAAAAGACCCTTGCCGCCCACTTTAGACAGTGGGGTGTCGAGCAAAATATCGCCGCGGGTTTTCATTGCCAGTAGCTCGACTACAATACCTGGATGATGATGTTCCAGCTCGGCCTTAACGTACTCTGCCTGCCACATGGCAAGTAGGCTTTCTCGGGTAGCGATGCGTATTGTATCCTGGGACATTTTGAAATCCTAAACAGCTGCGCTTTTTCTCTAAGCTGATGAAATTTAGACGAATTTTGCGCGAAAAAATGACAGTAAAAAAGTTGGCTAAAATTGTATCATGTCGCGTCCGTATTTGCCGGACTTACCTGTTATAATCAGCGCAAATTTGAGCTATCACAAAGGATTTTAAAGATGAGTAAAGAGACCAATCAGCAGTGGGGCGGACGCTTCACTGAACCTACCGATGCCTTCGTCGCACGCTTCACTGCGTCTATTGATTTCGACAAGCGCATGTATCGTCAAGATATTCAGGGCTCTGTTGCTCACGCTAAAATGCTAACCCAAGCTGGGGTGTTAACCGAGGACGAGTGCCAGGCCATCGAGCAGGGGCTCGCTGAAATCCAGCAGGATATCGAAGCGGGTAATTTCGCGTGGTCGGTTGAGCTCGAAGACATCCATATGAATATTGAAGCGGCACTGACTGCTAAGATAGGCATCACAGGTAAAAAGCTGCACACAGGGCGTTCGCGCAACGACCAAGTCGCGACTGATATCCGCCTTTACGTACGCGATGAAATCGATGTGATCCTCAGCGAAATAACACGCCTGCAACAGGGGATTTTGAGTGTCGCCGAGCGTGAAGCCGATACCATCATGCCAGGCTTTACGCACTTGCAGACCGCACAACCTGTGACGTTTGGTCACCACTTAATGGCGTGGTTTGAAATGCTGAGCCGCGACTACGAGCGCTTTGTCGATACGCGTAAGCGAGTCAATGTGTTGCCATTGGGCGCGGCGGCTCTGGCTGGCACAACGTATCCTATTCAGCGTCAACTGACCTCTGATTTACTGGGCTTTGATGCGCCAGCAGAAAACTCGTTGGACGCGGTTTCTGATCGCGATTTTGCAATTGAATTCTGTGCTGCATCCAGCGTTTTGGCGATGCACTTGACCCGCATGTCAGAAGAGTTGGTACTGTGGGCTTCAGCGCAGTTTAATTTCGTCAATTTGCCAGATCGCTTCTGCACTGGATCGTCGATCATGCCGCAGAAGAAAAACCCAGACGTACCGGAGCTAGTGCGCGGTAAGAGTGGGCGTGTCTACGGTCATCTGATGTCACTGCTGACCTTGATGAAGTCACAGCCACTGGCCTATAACAAGGATAATCAGGAAGATAAAGAGCCGTTGTTCGATACGATTGATACGGTTAAAGGCTGCTTGCGCGCCTATGCCGATATGGTGCCAGCGCTGGAATCCAAGAAAGCTGAAATGCGTGAGGCGGCACTGCGTGGCTTTTCTACCGCGACGGATTTGGCTGACTACCTAGTGCGTGCGGGCATGCCTTTTCGCGATGCGCATGAGGTTGTGGGCAAGTCTGTAGCCTACGGTATTGAGCAGGGGAAAGACCTCGGCGAAATGAGTTTGGAAGAATTGCAACAGTTCAGCGAGACCATTCAAGCGGATGTATTTGAGGTATTGACCCTTGAGGGGTCAGTGGCAGCGCGCAACCACATTGGTGGTACTGCCCCGGATCAAGTGCGTGCGGCAGTTGAGCGTGCGCGTGTACGCATCGGCGCACGTTAATAGATACACGGGCGGCGCTGCCGCCCTTTAGGAGTCACAATGGAGCAACCGAATAACCCTCTGCACGGCAAAAAGCTGGCCGATATTCTCGAAGAATTAGTCGAATCATACGGCTGGGATTATCTAGGGGATAAAGTGGCGATCAACTGCTTTCGCAATGACCCGAGTATCAAATCTAGTTTGAAGTTTTTACGCCG
>JBMZCU010000079.1:0-11297 GCA_049613705.1 Pseudomonadales bacterium
CTTCAATCGACCTAAACAAGAGGGACCGTGAGTTATGAAAGAGCAGAGGAAGGGTAATACTTATACGTTTGTAAAGGCGTTGTTATGTACGGTGCCGTCAATGCTGTTTCCGCTACAGGGATGGGCGAACCCAGATGGGGGGGCACTGAGTAGTGAAGTGGAGACGCTGCCAGAGTCACTGCCGCAAGTAGAGGAGAATATACCGCTTGAGCCTCTGCCGACTGCGCCGCTGGCGGAGGACGAGCAGGCAATAAAAGTGAGGATCGAGCGCATTGAATTTAGCGGGGTGAATTCCATTGCAGTGGGTGAACTTGAAGATGCTGTGAGTGATGCGCTCGGTGAGGAGCACAGTTTCAATGGGCTTAACAATCTGGCTAATCGGGTGCAGAGCATATATCAGGAAGAGGGCTATTTGATGGCTCAGGCCTATCTGCCAGAGCAGAGCTTGAAAGATGGCGTGCTGCTGATTGAGGTGAAAGAGGGACTGCTGGGAGAGGTCAATGTGCTTGCCCAGGGGCGCCTGAAACCAGAAATTGCCGAACGTTTTGTGAACTCGCTGAGAGATAAACCACTGCACAGTGAGGCGCTGGAGAGAAAACTGCGGCTCTTGACCGACTTGCCCGGAAATGATGTACGCATCGTTTTTGAGCCCTCACAGCAGGAAGGGCGCGCGGATATGCAACTGACGACTACAGACACGGATAAATACAGTGGGTATATCGGGCTCGATAATCACGGCAACCGGTTTGTCGGCGGTACGCGAGTGAGTGCGCTACTCAATGTAAACAATGCGCTAGGGTATGCTGAGCAATTTAGTGTCAATGCAGCAACATCGGGCGGTGGTTACAAATACCTTTCGCTCGCTGCTAGTGCGCCACTTGGCGGTGATGGGCTAAAGCTGCGTACCAGTGTGGCACAAACACGCTATGAACTGGGTGAGCGCTTTAGTTCGCTAGAGGCCGACGGCGATAACGATCAGGCGACACTCGGGTTGGTCTATCCGATATTTAGAAGCCTCAATAAAAACGTCTACACGCTACTCGACCTGAACTATCAAGCATTTGAGGATAGGGTGGGCTCATCGAATAGCTTGAGTGATAAAGATATTAAGTCGCTGCGCTTTGGTTTTGAAGGTAACCGCACAACGCAGACCGCGGATGTCTGGCAATGGGGGATGTACCTCACAGCTGGGGAGGTCGCGCTTGATAACACCAGTGTGGCCAATGACAGCTATGGTGTACACGGCGACTTCGCCAAGTTCAATGCGCACTTAAGTTATCGACGCATGTTGAGTGATAAGTGGCGCTTTAACGGGCATAGCAGTGTGCAGTTTAGTGCAGATAACCTCGATAGTTCACAGAAAATGCAATTGGGCGGCAGCGGGGCTGTGCGCGCTTATCCATCGGGGGAAGCGCTGGTGGATAATGGCGTATTGGTGCGTGTGGAGCTGGACTACCAGTGGCGCGATAACCTAAGTGTTGGCGCTTTTGTCGATGCCGCAGCTGGGCGCGAGCACAAGTTCCCACTGGCAACAGATACAAGTAATCACAAGCGATTATCAGGCGTGGGCTTAAAGGCTGATTGGCAGCTTGGCAAGCAGTGGGTGTTGAAGTCGAGTATAGCCTGGCGAACGGAGCGTGCACCGACATCAGACAGCCGTGACTTAGAGCCAAGGTTTTGGTTGCAGCTGGTTAAACACTTTTAATCTGGCAGGAGTTTAGCAGTGGTAAATGTGCCTTATTTGCAAATGTTTAAGCTGTATCAATGGGGCATCGTCTTTGTTATTTGCTACAGCGGATTGCTCGGATACAAGCTGATTTCTGCCATTGAATGTGAAAAGCGGTTAGAAAGTCAGCGTCACCACCTCGTAGAGCGGTTAAATAAGTACCGCATTCGCAGCGATAACCAATCCTTCCTCGCGCGTCAGTATGTTATCAGCCGTAAGCCAGATTATCTCGAGCGCTATCGCATGGTCTCGCAGCAAGAGAGCGACTTCGAGCTGCCACAGCACAGCACTGATGAGCAGGTAAATGGAGAGTCTGGTTTCCTGCTCGCCGAGGCTGTTCTGCTAGAGAAAGTAGCACAGGTAAGCGATGAGCTCAGGGCTCTGGAGAGAGGTGCATTTAGTTTTTCTGAGGCGGAGCTTGGCAGTGGTGCGCAATTGCAGAGTGAGCACTACCTTGCATTGAATTTGCAGTTGTTGATGATCATTGATCGCATTGCTGTTTCTGTAAACAACAGATACCGCCAGTTGATAGTCGAGGCGGATGAAAGCCGTACTCTACTGATCTACTCAGTTCCCTTCGCGCTGGCGTTCAATTTGGGCTTATTAATTTATAGCTTTTTCTTTATCGGTAGGCGGATGCGTGAACATCACGAGGAGCTTGAAAAGCTCTCCTTGAAAGACCCTTTGACCGATGCCCACAATCGCAAATTTATCATGGAATCCGGCCGCCATTTGCTTAGCATTAATCAGCGTGAGGGCACCACGATGGCTGTTATCATGGCTGATATCGATCATTTTAAAATCATTAATGCGCGCTTTGGCTATACCGCAGGTGATGAAGTGCTAAAGTCATTTAGCGGTTTGATTGCCACTAGGGTACGCAAGACAGATTTGTTTGCGCGCTACGGCAGCGAGGAGTTTGTCATATTACTCAATAATGTCAGTGCAATAGATGCACTGGAGTGGGCCAATCAGCTGCGTAAGCTTGTTTCACGCTATACTTTGGAATCTGAGCAGGGGCCGATTAACTTCACGCTGAGTGTGGGCGTTGTGATGAGCGATGGCGAAGCTGACCTCGACCATTTGGTCAGCCTCGCTGATAAGTCACTGTCGCGCGCTAAATCAGGCGGGCGTGACCAAGCGGTAATGCTCTAGTGGACGCTTTTTACGAGGTGCTTTAAAAATCGCACTCCTGTGCCGCTTTGCGCAGAAGCATCTGATGGAAGGCGTCGAAGATTTTCTTCATCTGTGGCTGCTTGTAGGGGAACGTCTTCGGGCAATCCATCGCGTGGACATTGAGCGAGGCGCAAGCTTCGAACACGAGGAGCTTGCCGTCAGTGGTTTCCGCACAGTCAACACCGTAGTACTCCAGCCCAATCTCTTGTGTTAGGACCTTGAAAGCCTCGCGGTGGCGAGCGCCGAAGTGTCTATCAAAATTCCCCATTGCCTGCGCTTCTTCAAAGCGCTTTTCGGCACTCTCTAGCATGCCGGCGTTGAGGTAGTGGATCATCCAATCATCGGAGATCGCCATATGCGCCAGATAGGGGGCTCCGTCGATGACCATGATGCGATATTTTTTGAAGTGTCCATCATCGCTGCGATAGTCGATGTAGGGCGCGATAAAATAGGCATCGCAATGGCACTGTTGCAAGTAACTTTGCAGTTCATCGGCATTGTCGACCTTGGCCAGATCTTTGCCAGCGTGGGAATCGATAGGGCGAATAATGACAGGGAAGCTGAATTGGCTTTCCAGGCGTTGCTGCATGGCGGGCGAGTCGTTGACGCTGAGTAGCGCCTGGCGCGCTAAGCGCAGCGTCAGTGGCATCTCTATACCACTAACTCCCTGCATTTGTTGGCTGATCGTATCGCGCGATAGCTTAGCCACCTTGTCAGGGCGATTGAGCACTGGTGCTTTGAGACGCGGCATAAGCTTCTGAGCGAGTGGCAAGCTCGATAAGTTGCGATCCAGTTCACTGATTGCGACCATGGCGACATCGTGCGGTGGAATGATAGCAGGCTCTGGGAGGTCGTCTGCGATGTACAGTGTTTGCAAAGTAAAGCCTGAACCTTCAGCGAGAAACTCCAGCGGTGTGTTGGTCATCAGATCGCCGCGGGTATAAATCGCCAGCAGCTTAACTTGCGACTGTGTCTGAGCGGGATACAAGGTGAAGCTCTGCTGTAGTGAGAGTGCCTCGTTTTGCAGGGCTACTCCTGTTTCCTTATGCCCTTGCAGCTGCAGTAGGACAGATAAATCTAACAGGGCATGTGCATCATCGCGCTGCGCGCGTTGCATTAAAAAGTCGCCGATCTCGCTGATATCTTCGCCGCGGAACACGCGAGTCATTAACTCCGCTAGTCCGATGAGGTTATCAGTGTGTAATGCGTTGTTGTCGGCCGTATTTGGTAGTGGAAAACTCATATCGTGCCTTTGTCTCAAGCTGTTGTTAGTTGGTACAAAGCAAGATATGAGCCAACAATTTTATAGGTTTATAATTCAGTATAGTCGCTAAATACGAAATTATTAGGCGGTGTTTGATTAATAATTGCTCAGGCGAGTGGGCCGTCCAAGCTTATTGGGCAATAAATGGCCGCTGCAGTAGAGCGCATTGCCGCTCTGTGCACACTCCCAGGGAGGTGGATCGTGCTCTATTTAGCAAGCCATTTGTGCTGTTCGATTAATCGGCGGGGCTTTCTATTCTGGGTAAACGATGCGCTGGCCTTACGCTTATCCGCCTTCACTGTTAAGGCGATAGAGGCTGTTTCGCCTCAGTTAATACTTTTATAATGTTGGCCCGACCAATAGCCTTGAGTGGATCATGTTAAAAAAAGAGCGCGCCGCCTATATCGATGCCAAATTACAAGAACTCTACCCCAATCCGCCAATACCGCTTGATCATAAGGATCCCTATACTCTGCTGGTGGCCGTATTATTATCGGCGCAGTGCACAGATGCTCGTGTGAACACAGTGACGCCAGCGCTCTTTGAGCTGGCGGACAATCCATATGATATGGCGAAGCAGACAGTTGAGGACATCAAGGCGATTATTAAGCCCTGTGGGCTGTCACCACAAAAGTCTAAGGCGATCAGTGTGCTCTCGCAAATGCTGGTAGCACAACACGCGGGTGAAGTACCGGATAACTTTGCCGAGTTGGAGGCGTTGCCGGGGGTTGGGCACAAGACGGCGTCAGTGGTGATGAGCCAAGCGTTTGGGCATCCCGCTTTTGCAGTAGATACTCATATCCATCGGCTTGCTCAGCGCTGGGGGCTGAGCAAGGGCAAAAGTGTGCAGCAGACGGAGGTAGACTTGAAGAAGCTCTTTTCCCGTGAGCGCTGGAATGACATTCACCTACAGATTATTTACTACGCGCGCGAGCACTGCCAAGCACGTAGCTGCCACGGCTTGAGCTGTGAGATTTGCCGCACGTGTTACCCTCTGCGGAAAAAGCCAGTAGTGGCGCTCAAGCCCTGATTGCTCCACTCGCTGTTAAGAGGTGCGGGTACTTCTTTAAATAGGCGCGCATCTGGTGGTAGCTTATCCCCAGAGCCTTGGCGCTATTGCTCTGGTGGTAGTGCTGTTGGCGCAGTGCCGAGGCTATGAGCTGCTGCTCTAAGGCGCTGACCTGGGCTTTTAAGCCGCAGTTCTCTGGTTCCGGCGGCGTTGTTACAGGCAGGGCCTGGGTTGTTCCTTCAACCGGCTTTTTTTCCTGCCAAGGTGTGGCAAAAGGGTCCAACACAATTTCTGCCAGTGGTGTATCAGCATCTTGCTGGCGATAGACGCTGCGCTGCACGGCGTTTTTTAGCTCGCGAATATTGCCCGGCCAGCTATAGCTGAGCAGTTGGTGCTGCGCCTGTGTGCTGAAGCCGTGGAATACTTCGCGCTCGAGCTCGCGGCTCATGGCGATGGCAAAGCTTTCTGCAAGTAGTAGGATATCTTCTTGGCGGTAGCGCAGCGGTGCCAAGTTAATGACATCGAACGCGAGACGATCTAATAAATCGGCGCGGAATTCTCCAGCGGCACTCATCGCGGGAAGGTCGGCATTAGTCGCCGCGACGATGCGCACGTCGCACTGAAGGGGCTGCTGGCCACCTAAGCGTTCAAACTCGCCGTATTCAATCACTCTAAGTAACTTCTCTTGCACCCGTGTTGATACGGTAGCCAGTTCGTCTAAAAAGAGTGTGCCCTCGCTGGCGCGCTCAAAGTAGCCTCTGCTGCTTTTAGTGGCGCCTGTAAATGCACCGGCTTCGTGGCCGAATAAGGTCGACTCTAGCAGGTTGTCGCTCAACGCGGCACAGTTGAGTTTGAGAAAGGGCTTTTCCCAGCGCAAAGAGAGGAAGTGGAGCCGCTCTGCGATTAACTCCTTGCCGGTGCCGCGTTCTCCTATGATCAAGACAGGCTTTTGTAGCGGCGCTATGTGGCTCAGTTGTTCTAGCGCCTGGTTGAGCAGCGCAGATTCACCAATAATTGTTTGATTATGCATTGCGTTATTTGACCATAAATTGGCTTTTTTTTAAATTTTTGTGGTTAATTTTTAACTGTCGAAAACAGGTCATATATTTAGTCTGTTTAAAATCAATCGGTTACGCCTCTTTAAAACTTGGCACGCTCTTCGCTAATAGTCTAGCTAACGACAGATTAGTCATAGAGAGGAAAAGAGCATGGGTATTTTTTCAAGATTCCAAGACATCGTTAACTCAAACATTACTTCGCTGCTGGATAGGGCGGAAGATCCAAAAAAAATGATTCGCCTGATGATTCAGGAAATGGAAGACACTTTGGTAGAGGTACGCAGTTCTTCCGCCAAGATCATCGCGGATAAGAAAGAGCTGCAGCGCCGTGTCGGCGCACTGCAGAGCGAGGCAGCTAATTGGCTGCAAAAGACCGAGCTTGCGATTACCAAAGGGCGCGAAGATCTGGCCAAAGGGGCGCTAATCGAAAAGCGCCGTGCTGAGGAGGCAGTTGAAGCGGGTGAATCAGAGCTGACGTTTCTCGACGAGCAGATTGCGCTGTTGAGCGGTGAGATTAGCCAGCTGCAATCCAAGTTAGATGCGGCGCGTGCTAAGCAGAAAGAGTTGATCGTGCGTGAGCAGACTGGCCGCTCTCGCCTCGAAGTGCGCAAGCGCACAAACCGTGAGACTCTGAATAAAGCCTTCGATAAATTCGAGCAGTACGAGCAGCGCCTCGAGGAGCTAGAGGCTGAGGTTGACTCCTACGATTTGGGCAAAGGACAGTCACTGTCCGATGAGATAGAGGGCTTGGCGGTGAGCGATGAGATTGAGCGCGAACTGGCAGCGCTGAAATCTAAGCTTGAGACCAAAGATAGCTGAGGAGAGTCACATGTCATCGATGGTCTTTATCTTTGTCCCGATGGTTGTGTTTTTAGTCATAGTGGCACCGCTGTGGCTAATTCTCCACTACTGGAGTCGCGCCAAGGAGAGCAAAGGATTTAGCGAGCAGGAGCGCCAAACGCTAGACGATGTGGCGCACCAGTTAGATAAGTTACACGGTCGCATCCACAGTTTGGAGGCGATATTGGACGACAAGCATCAGGGGTGGCGCAACGACAATCACTAGTCGCGCTCAAGGAGAAATATTATGAGTTTTTGTAGACACAATCGCAGTGATGATAGCAGTAAGCCGAACAAGGCAAACGGCTATCACCGCAACCTCTATCGCAACGACCATAAAGGTCGAGTGGCGGGGGTGTGTGCAGGCTTTGCCGATTATTTTGACGTGCCGACATGGGTGGCGCGACTGGTGTTCGTCACTTTGGTGATCTTCACCTTCCAGATGGCAATTATCGCCTATATCATCGCGATCTTTATGTTGGAAAAGCGCAGTGAGGCGAGTCGCCGCGATCGCAGCAAAGAGGACACGGCGCGCGACACCCGCTACGCCGCCAGTCCCGGGACACGCCTGCAGGGCATCCGCGACAGGCTGAATAGCTTAGACCAGAAAGTGGCGGTGATGGAGCGCTATGTCACCTCTAAAAAATATCACACCAATAATCAGTTCAACGATTTATAATAGCGAGAAATTAAACGTTGTAAGCCCGCATTCAAACTCAGAGCGCGGGCGTTTATCGAGTGTGAAACGTGGATAACAGAGCAGAAAATAAGCGTCGGGAATACGAATTACTAGTCAAGCAGGCACTGGCTCTGCTTGGTGAGGAGCGAGACCTCATCGCCAACAGTGCAAATTTGAGTGCACTCTTGTTCAACAACTTAGACGAGCTCAACTGGGTTGGGCTCTATTTCAGAAGAGGTGATGAGCTAGTGCTCGGGCCCTTCCAGGGGCAGGTCGCCTGTGTGCGCATCCCCATGGGTCGCGGCGTCTGCGGTACTGCTGCGGCGAGTGGCGAGGTACAGCGGATCTACGATGTGCACCAGTTTGAAGGACACATCGCCTGCGATGCGGCCTCAAACTCCGAGATTGTTATCCCGCTGTTCAACCGGGGCGAAGTTGTTGCCGTGCTCGATATCGACAGCCCAATCGTGGGGCGCTTTGACGAGGTAGATCAAGAGTATCTGCAGCAGATTGCGGAAATTCTGACACACAACAGCGACTGGCCCTAAGGTGGAGTACAGTTTTACCCGCGACGACTTAGAGCGTCCTGTGGCTCGCATGAACATGGAGGCGGAAGCCTTTGGGCACTGGCTCAACATAGAGCTGGCCGGGGCGGCGGCAACTGCACAGCTAGAGGCTATCGCGCACGCAGTGGATGCACTGCTGATTGGTCAGCGCTGGGATTACGAGTGGCGGGGGCGCGAATTTTTGCTGCGCCTCTCTCGCGACCGCGCTGAGGTAGTGGCCAATGCGCTGTTGCAGCGCGATCACTTCTCGGTTGCCGACGACGAGGATATAGATAGTGAGTTGCTCGACGATGAAGATGTCGAAGACGGCACTGGCGCGGGGCTGAGCGCCCACTGTGGATTGCAAGATTTCGCTCAATTGATTCGCGCCTGGCGCGATTATTCCGAGAGTTAGTTGAGGCCTGCGGCCTCAGTTGAGGTCGATATGGATGCTACACGTGCAAAGGATACGACAGTTCAAAGAGAGCAGCGCATAACGCGCAAGCGCCTGCTGCTGGTACTGATTTGGCTGGCCCTGGGATCGCTGCTCGAGTTGAGCTACTGGTACTTTCCGGCGCTGCCATTTTAGGTGGCGCGTGCAGTCGCTCAGCGTTTAACTTTTTTCCATTGTTCGCACTTTCTCAAGTTGCTGGGCAGCTCAATAATTTGAGTGCCAATGCACCAGCTGTATTTAATTTGTTTGAAATTTGAACTATCCTTGACGCAGTTTTCTAGGGATAGATTTATCGATGTTTAAAGTTGTCTCGAGCCTGTTGTTGCTTGCGCTGAGTGCGCCTGTTATCGCTCAGCCAGAGTATAGTATCGGCGCCACCTTAGACAGTGCGCAGTATATGGACGTCGCCAAGATACCGCCGCTGGCGCGCGGCGATTACGACGACCTGCCAAATGCTGTTTCTCTCAAGAAGTACCTTCCCCCTGTTGGCGACCAGGGTCGCGCCGGTAGCTGTGTCGGCTGGTCCTCGGTTTACGCGGCGCGCACACTCGCAGAAAAGCGCCGCCTGGACTTGTCGATTCCACAGCGCCAACTGAACGAGCCTTTTTCGCCGGCCTACGTCTACAACCAGATCAAGCTCAACCCCAACGGCTGTGACGACGGCTCTTACATTTCACGGGCACTCAAGTTACTCAAGCGCGAAGGCGTCCTGCCACTGCGGGAGTTTCCCTACACAGATAAAGCCTGTCACCGCCAGCCCACGAGCAGTGAGCGCTCCCGTGCAGGGGCGTTTAAAATCGCAGACTACAGGCGCCTGAGTAGCAGCCAGTATCGCTCTAGTGCGCATATATCTGCTCGCAAAGCGCTGAGTCGCGGCAACCCTGTGGTGATTGGCATGCTGGTTGGCGAGACCTTTATGCGTCACCGTGGCAGTGCGGCGGTCAAGTTCAAAAACCGCGACTACCGCGCGCTGGAAAATAGTCAGCGCGATGGCTACGGCGGTCACGCCATGACGGTCATAGGGTACGATGACAAGAAGTTTGGCGGTGCCTTCGAGCTGGTAAACAGCTGGGGTAAAGACTGGGGAAATCGCGGCTTCGCCTGGTTGAGCTACAAGGATTACAACCTCTGGGTGCTCGAGTCTTACGAGCTTATCCCGCCGCTGGCGAGCAAGCCAAAGCCAAAGAAAAAAGAGCCGCCGAATATACGCGCCAGTCTCTCCTTTATCGACTTTAGCAGTGAGCAGCTCCCGCTGCAGCGGCGCGATGCTCAGGCCTGGATTCAGCGCCCAATGCACTCGGGCGAGCGCTTTCGCGCCCAGATTAAGGTGGCGCAGAAAAGTTATGTCTACGTCATAGGTACAGACAGAGACAGTGCCGAACACGTCGCGCTGTTCCCGCACCGCCAGGCCAGCTCCGCCTTTATCGGTGCCGGAGAGACACTGCTGCTGCCCGGACCTACAGAGCAGTACTTCTCCCAGCTCAACCGGGTGGAAGGCGTCGATTACTTTGTGCTCTTGACCAGCCTTAAGCCGCTTAACGTGCAACCTTTGCTGCAGCAGTTGAACAGCGCGCGCGAGCCGCAGATACACAAGCGTCTGCAGCGAGTGTTGGGCGATAAACTGGTCTTCAACACAGCTTCTCAAGTGCCGGGCCAGCTCACGGGGCGCTTAAAAGCAGATCAAGTGCTGGGCGAAGTCATCTCCATCGATCACCGCGCGGCCAAGGCGCCAGCGGAGGACACTCAGGCGCCGCTGATCGTTATCACACAACCCGAAATGCCGCCCAGCACCTCCTCAAGCGAGATAGTGGAAGTAGTGCCCGCAGCGGATGGTTTGCTGACCTTGCTGGGGCGTGCCCAAGACAGCAGTGCGCTGCAAGAGGTGAGTGTTTCGGGAGCGCTGGAGACCAAGTTTTCGAGCCGCGGCGCGTTTAAGGCGCTGCTAGATTTATCGCAGCTCTCGCCGGGAGAGTTGCAAGAGCTGGACATCAGCGCCACAGACAGTTTCGGCAACCGCCAGCAGACAACACTAAAAATAAGACGAGCAAGCCATGATTAAAGCCATAACCCTCTCCACACTCGCAAGCTTAGTTATAAGCTTGGGCGCGGCCAGCGCTCAGGCCGCCAGCAGCGAAGAGCTGTACCAGGCCTCGCTGCGCGCCAACGACCAGCGCTATCGCGAGCACTTGCGCACACAGATCGCCGAGCAGGATAAGAGCTCGGCCCTAGGGGTATTCGCCAGAGCCTGGGTACTCGATCAAGAGGGTAAAGACGAGCAGGCGATCGAGCTCTACAAGAAAGTGCTGGCAATGGATCCCTCGATCACAGTCGCTGCGAACAATGTGGCTTACGCCACGGACGACAGTGATAAAGCGACGTCGCTACGCTACTACCGGCAGGCGATGGAGCACGCCTTGAAAGATCTGCCGCCGCACTTGGCCGAGCACAGTGTGCGCTATTACTACTATGACTTGGCGAGCGATGCCGAAAAGTTGAGTTATGCTGAAGGTTTGCGCGACGGCGATCAGGCACAGCGCATGGCGCAC
>JBMZCU010000080.1:0-11024 GCA_049613705.1 Pseudomonadales bacterium
CGGCGTATTTGCCGTTGGTCTTGTAGAGCTCAGGCAGATCTAAGCGCTGCTTTTTAATCACGAAATAGTCGACGATCATGATCCCGGCAATAGGGCCGAGCAGGCTCGAATACCCGAGAAGCCAACCGGTGTACATTGCCTCGACGCTAACGTCGGATTCGATCAAGCCAAGCTTTTTCAGTAGCTCCCAGCCCATTAGCAGGACGCCGATAACACCTGTCATCAGTACGCCGCGCGTTTGGTTGATCTTGGATGGCGCCATGTTTTGGAAATCGTTCGTCGGAGAGACCACGTTGGCTGCGGTGTTGGTCGACAGTGTGGCGATGATGATCATGATCATCGCGATAATGACCCAGAACGGGCTGTCGATCTTGCCGATTAGGTTAACCGGATCAGAAATTGTCTCACCAACCAGTGTTGTAGAGGCTGCTGTCAGTACAACACCCAGTGCTGCGAAGAAGAACATAGTGGCGGGCAGTCCGATGATCTGGCCGACAATCTGTGATTTCTGCGATTTAACGTAGCGGCTGAAATCGGGAATGTTCAGTGACAGTGTTGCCCAGAAACCCACCATGGCGGTCAAACCACCAAAGAAGTAGCCCCAGAAAGATGCACCTTCAGGGCGGTTGGCAGGTGTAGCCAAAATTTCTGATACAGAGATCTGCGGCATCGCCCACAGCATTAAGCCGATGCTCACAGCGAGTAGCAGCGGCGCGGCCATGGTCTCTAGCACCTTGATCGATTCAGAGCCGCGGATCACGATGTAGAGATTGAGCGCTAGGAACATGAAGAAGCCGATGACTTCACCTGTACCGCCTAAGCTTTCCCAGCCTGGGAGCAAGGTCGAAAACAGGATGTGAATCGCGATCCCGCCGAACAGCGTTTGAATACCAAACCAGCCGCAGGCGACCACGGCCCTGATCAAACAGGGAATGTTGGAGCCGAAGATTCCGAAAGAGGAGCGCAGCAGTACGGGAAAGGGGATGCCGTACTTAGTGCCCGCAAACGCATTCAAGGTCAGTGGAATAAGTACTACTATATTGGCGAGTAGAATAGTGATCAGCGCTTCGCCTACAGAGAGGCCAAAGTAGGCGGTTAGGACACCGCCGAGGGTGTAAGTCGGTACGCAGATGGCCATACCTACCCAGAGAGCGGCGACGTTGAACGTCCCCCAAGTGCGCTGGCTAACTTTAGTCGGCGCAATGTCCTCGTTGTAGTGGCTGCTGTTGCGCACGTCATCGCCGACATTGAGTTCATAGAACTCGTCGACTTGGACGGCACTGGAGCTTGGTGCGTGGTGGTCGTTCATAGCTTATCCTCGGTTTTATTATTGTTGTTACTTGAGCCTAGATGTGTCGTTACACATTTCCCTGCGCGCACAGTTTAATCAGCCTTGTCGCCACTGAGTCTTTAACTGCACGCCCAAGTCAGTTTGAGCCGACATATCTAGGTTGGAGCCAGGTGTGAATACGCACAACAGGCGTGTGCGCATTCACTATAGTTCACGATCGGGTCAAATCGTCATAGTTATCGGGGCGGCGGTCGCGGAAGAACTGCCAGCCCTTGCGCACTTCGCGAATTAAGTCTAAATCGATTTCGTGTACTAACAGCTCGTCCTGATCGGCGCTGGCCTGAGCCTCGATTTGACCGAGCGGATTGACGATGTAGCTCGAACCGTAGAAGTTGCCCATGTCCACATTCCAGGGAGCCTCTTCGCCGACGCGGTTGATCGCACCGATAAAGACACCGTTTGCCGCAGCTGAGGCTGGCTGCTCGAGCTCCCAAAGGTATTGGCTCTTACCGGAAACGGTAGCCGATGGGTTGACGATGTACTCTGCCCCGTTGAGCGCCAGTGCACGCCAACCTTCTGGGAAGTGGCGGTCGTAACAGATGTAGACACCGAGCTTGCAGTACTTAGTGTCAAAAACGGGATAGCCGGTGTTACCGGGTTTGAAGTAGAGCTTCTCCCAGAAGCCGGGAGCAGTGTCGGGTATATGGTTTTTACGGTATTTACCTAAGTAACTACCATCGGCATCGATGACGGCGGCTGTGTTGTAATAAACCCCAGGTAAATCTTCTTCGTAGATGGGCACGACGATCACCATGTCGTGCTTTTTTGCCAGCTTTTGCATCAGCTGAACAGTGTGGCCTTCTGGAATGCGTTCGGCGCTGTCGTACCATTTTTTATCTTGGCTTGGGCAGAAGTAAGGCGTTGTGAATACCTCTTGAAAACACAGCACTTGAACCCCTTGGGCAGCCGCTTCTTCGATCAGTGGAAGGTGCGCCTCAATCATTTGGTCGCGAATGGCGTCAGTTGATTCGCTGGTATCGCCCTTGAGGGACATTTGAATCAAGCCGCATTTCAGTTTGTTCATTGACGGTGTTCTCCTTGCTTAGTCAAAAATAGTTTTGGCCGAAAAAGGGCTGCGCGCAGGCAGCCGAACATAAATCTTGAACGCGGGCGAAGTACTCGCCCAGGGGTGAAAAATAATGCGGGAAATAACACTGCCGAAGCGGCGGATCGAGCTGCTCAAAAAGTAGCCTGAGAAATCTCTCGGTGCTCTCGATGTTGTGGCCATACAGCAAAACTCTCGAACTTGTGCGCCAAGTGCATTGATATTTGTTTTTATAATTCAATAGCTTAACTGCAATTTGCGCACGGTTATTTATTAATATTATTTTTTACCGTTTGGTAAATCCTATTACCGAAAAAATGAGATCGCAAGTTTTAATTGTAAAATTTTTAGCCAGTGTGGTGTTTTTTTGAGCGCGTAAAAGCAGTGCAGGCGCGATGGTGTAAAGGCTTGCGGCACGCGCTTCAAAAGTGAATTTTGCACCGCTAAAAGTGGTTTTAGAGCGCTGTTTAATGCGTTGAAAAACAAGCAGTAGCGCTCTTATTACTCAGCCGGCGTGAGCTACAGCTGGGCTAGATAGTGTTCAAGTACCGCATTGCTGTGCGTGCCCTTGCGGCTGACGGCAGCGATGTCCGTCCGGTAAACCGCCTGTTCTGGCAGCAGAGCACGCAAGGTGCCTTGCAGCAACCAGCGCTCGGCGAAATGGGTTGGCAGATAGCCGATGTAATGGCCGGTCAAAATGAGAAAAGCGATCCCCTCGCGATCAGTCGCCGTTGCCCCGGCGCGCATGCGTTGGTAAATCGCTTTGATGTTGGGCGACTGGGCATAGGCCGGTACGACGGCCTCGTAAGCCTCTATCATCTGTAGGTCTAACTCGGCAGTTGGGCGCTCAAACAAGGGGTGGGTATTGCTGCAGTAGAGGTGTGATTCTTCGCTGTAGAGTGCACGGTACTCCAACCCTGGCTGCTCTTTGTGGACCGGCACGACGCCTGTGTGCAGCTGGCCGTTGAGCACGCCTTTTTCGATATCCGCTGGTGGAATCATGCGGATGTTGATCTGCACTTCCGGGCCCTGAGATTTGAGGTTGGCCAGGGCGCGGGTAATTTTCATCCGCGGCATCGTCACTAAGTTATCTGTGATGCCGATGACGAGTTCGCCTTTGAGCTGGTGGTGAATGCCGTTAACTTGGGTGCGAAAGTCCTCCAGTGCTGCAAAAAGGCGCAAGGTTGCCTGGTAGACCTCAGTGCCTTGGTCAGTGAGGGAGAAACCTGCGCGCCCCCGCTGGCAAAGTTTGAGCGACAACCGCTGTTCGAGATCGCTAATGGCGACACTGATTGCGGCGCGGCTGATATTGAGTTCGATTTCTGCCGAGGTAAATCCCCCAGCCTCGACAACCGTGCGATAGATTCGCAGTAGGCGAATGTCGGTGTCAGCGAGACGCCCCGAGAGGCCGCGGTTTGTCGTTTTGGCTTGTGCCATAACAAATACCCCACACATTAAGTTAACCAAATGATTAACTGAATTTAACAAATTTTAGATTTAAAAAACTATAGCGGCATAGCACACTCGATGAAACAACAAATTTCAGCAGAGGTTGCTATGTCAGAATTTAACTCGGCCAAATCCGCAGGTCTGTCACGTGCAGAGCTTGAAGCTTACTGGATGCCCTATACGGCAAACCGTCAATTCAAAGAAGACCCGCGCATGTTTGTCGAGGGTAAAGGCTGCTATTTAACCGACGCTGAGGGGCGCAAGGTCTTCGATGGGCTGTCAGGCCTGTGGACTTGCGGTGCTGGACACAGCCGCCCGGAGATTGCAGAAGCGGTTGCGGCGCAGCTCAAGCAGCTCGATTACGCCCCCGCTTTCCAGTACGGACACCCCAAGGCATTCGAACTGGCAAACCGCATTAAAGAGATCATGCCCAAGGGCCTAGACTATGTGTTTTATACAGACTCAGGTTCAGAGGCTGCAGATACTTCGCTGAAGATCGCGCGTGCATACTGGCGCAAGAAGGGTGTACCGACGAAAACTAAATTGATTGGTCGCTCCAAAGGTTATCACGGGGTTAACTTTGGAGGCTTCAGCCTAGGTGGAATCGGTGCCAACCGCACGCTGTTTGGTCAGGGTGTCGACTGTGATCACCTGCCGCATACGCTGCTCAAAGACAATGCCTTTACCAAGGGGATGCCTGAAGAGGGTGCCTACAAAGCTGACGAGCTGCTTGAGTTGATCGCGTTGCACGATGCCTCCAACATCGCAGCGGTGATTGTTGAGCCGCTGGCGGGATCGGCCGGGGTTATTCCACCGCCGGTGGGTTACCTCAAGCGCCTGCGCGAGATCTGCGATCAGCACAATATCCTGTTGATCTTCGATGAAGTGATCACAGGCTTTGGCCGCATGGGATCTTACAGCGGCGCCGAAGAATTCGGAGTAACCCCCGATTTACTGAATGTTGCTAAGCAGCTGACGAACGGTGCTGTTCCTATGGGGGCGGTTATCGCCAGCAGCGAGATCTACCAGACCTTTATGGACAACGGTGGGCCTGAGTACATGATGGAGATTCCACACGGTTACACTTATTCAGGTCACCCGGTGGCTTGTGCCGCAGCACTGGCATCGCTGGATATCTTGAAGAACGATCAGCTCATTGCGCGCGTCAAGCAGATGTCGCCGATTTTCGAAGAGGCGCTGCACAGCCTTAAAGGTACTAAGTACATCAGTGATATTCGCAACTACGGTCTGGCCGGTGCGCTGCAAATTGAAGCTTACCCCGGTGAGCCTGCGCGACGCCCTTACGAAATTGCGATGAAGTGTTGGGAAAAGGGCTTTTACGTGCGCTACGGTGGCGATACTATCCAGTTGGGTCTACCGTTTATTGTCGAGCGTGAAGAAATCGACAGCGTGATTAACGCACTGGGCGACTCGATCAACGAACTGAGCTAACAGCGATTAGCATAATTGGAATGAATGTTTCATTTGTTCCAATTTTAGAATAAAATGTTTGTTATTAGAAAAACAGGTCTTCGCTCTGCGAAGGTACGACTTATATAGCTGTAAAAATTGAGGCTTTAACATGAACACTATCGGACATTACATCAACGGTGAAGACCGCACAGATGCGCAGCGCACCCAAGACGTTTACAACCCTTCAACTGGCGAGGTCAGCAAGCAGGTAGCACTGGCCAGCAAGACCACAGTTGAAGAGGCGATCGCCGCAGCGCAGGCGGCCTTCCCAGCGTGGCGTAACACACCTGTCGCTAAGCGTGCCCGCGTGATGTTCAAGTTTAAGCAGTTGCTAGAAGACAACGCCGATGAAATCAACCGTATGATCGGTGAAGAGCACGGTAAGATCTGCCACGATGCGATGGGTGAGCTACAGCGCGGTATCGAAAACGTCGAGTACGCCTGCTACGCGCCTGAGCTACTTAAAGGTGAGCACAGCAAGAACGTCGGTCCAAACATCGACTCTTGGAGCGAGTTCCAGCCACTGGGCGTTGTCGCCGGTATCACACCGTTCAACTTCCCGGCGATGGTACCGCTGTGGATGTATCCAATGGCGATCGTCTGCGGTAACACGTTTGTGCTCAAGCCTTCTGAGCGCGATCCTACTTCTACTATGTTTATCGCTAAACTGCTGGAAGAGGCAGGTCTTCCCAAAGGCGTCATGAACGTTGTTAACGGTGACAAAGAAGCGGTTGATACGCTGTTGACTGACGAGCGCATCATGGCGGTGAGCTTCGTCGGTTCGACGCCGATTGCCGAGTACATCTACGCGACAGCTAACGCCAACGGCAAGCGCTGCCAGGCACTGGGTGGCGCGAAGAACCACGCCATCATCATGCCGGATGCGGACATGGATAACGCAGCGCAAGCGCTTATCGGTGCGGCCTTCGGTTCATCTGGCGAGCGCTGCATGGCACTGTCGTGTGTTGTTGCGGTAGGTGACGAAGCGGCTGATCAACTGATCGCTAAGCTGCAAGATGGTATGAAAGATCTTAAAGTGGGCGCTTTCTGCGACAGCAGCAACGACTTTGGCCCCGTTATTACGCAGGCGCACAAAGACAAAGTTAACGGTTACATCACCAGCGCTGAAAACGACGGTGCGAGTATTGTTGTCGACGGGCGCAACCCTGCGGTTGAAGGCTACGATAACGGCTTCTTCGTCGGCGGTACCCTGATCGATCGCGTCACACCTGACATGATCAGCTACAAGGAAGAGATCTTCGGCCCTGTACTGGTAGTCGTGCGCGTTGAGAGCATGGAGCAGGCGATGAAACTGATCGATGATCACGAGTACGGTAACGGCACTTGTATCTTCACTCGTGACGGTGAAGCAGCACGCTACTTCAGTGACAACATCAAAGTCGGCATGGTGGGTATCAACGTACCGCTGCCAGTACCTGTTTCCTACCACAGCTTCGGTGGTTGGAAGCGCTCACTGTTCGGTGACCTGCACGCTTACGGTCCTGACTCAGTGCGCTTCTACACTAAGCGCAAGACAATCACACAGCGCTGGCCTTCTGCCGGTGTGCGCGAGGGAGCGCAGTTCGCCTTCCCATCTTAAGTCTCAGCGTGTAAACGCACAGCAAAAAAAAAAACCGCCTTCGTAGCGGTTTTTTTATGGCAGGCTTTCAGTGCTTAGTTCTTCTGGGCTTTGCTGCTGGCAATTTTCCACGATTGACCATCTTTTAGTTCGCTCGTGGGAAAGTCGACACTGCCGCCGATTATCTTGCAGCTGTCCTTAGTTGAGTGAAAGGTGTAGGTAGATGTACTCGAGCTTTTAACCGCAATGGTTTTAGAGCTGCCAGCGCATTTAAGCTCCAACATGTGCAGTGTGGAATCGTGATTGTAGATGCGCACTGAACCCGCGGCGACAGGTTGGGCGATCAGTGTGAGCAATGCCACTGCAGTGGCGGCCAGTGAGGTGGCGAATCTAGGCATTGTGTGTCCTGTGATTTGATGTGAGAGAAGTGCTGCTGATGCGGTACAGCAAAAATAAAGCCATCCGTGGCTGAGGAACGCGCAAGTAAGCCCAAAACGCCTCTGGCGTTCAGGATGATCTATGATTGAGGCAGCGCTCACAGGCGGACTGGTTGCCCGGCGAAGAGTGCTAACGAAAAGCATAGTGCATCCTGATAGCCCCGCAGGGTGGATAGCTAAGGGGCCAACTCCTTTGTTAGAAAGTTTATTAAGGACATGGCCATTAACTGCGCTTTCTTTCGCGGACTTAGCCCCTTAGTTCTCCACAGAGAACATTTTGGGCTTGATCGCGCGTTCCTTCCCTTCGTTTAAAAGCAGGTGAGGCCGAGGACGTCACCCTGTACTGCGTTCCAGCAGCAGGCGCTATTATGCACAGGTAACATGGATGGCGAACCCCTCATTTGAGGGGGGACTTTTAGCTTTTTATCGCGTAAGCTGAACGGAGAATAAAGTACAGGGAGCGTAGCTAATTTTAAGTCCCTGTGGCGTAGGTTGTAATGTCCGATAGTGCGAATATCTTTGAAGAAATAGAACTGCTGTACCACTGTGTTTGTGATCCCTCCTACTTAGAGCTTCTGCTACAGCGTATTCGAGCAAAGACGCAGAGTATTAGCGGTTCTATCCAAATTGATGACCTCTCCACGCTGCAAGTGGTCGATGGCGTTTTTCAGGGGTTTTCTGACAGCGCCATTGCCAGTTACAGCGAGCACTTCGCCCCATTGGATGTCTCCAAACAAGCGGCGGCTAGCTCTCCACACTTCTACAAGAAGAGTGTGACCCTCGAAGAGCTGATTAAACCCAAGATATTCAAAGCGTCCACTTTCTATAATGAATGGGTGAAACCTCAGGCGCACTTTGCCGATACTATGGGGGCTTGCCTCATGGATATGGGGCAGCAGCAATCTCTGATACTGACATTGCAGCGCGATGAGGCAGCTGGTCGCTTCACTGACAGCAACGCGCAGCGCTATCTAGAGCAGCTGCGGCCGCACCTGACCTCGGCGATGCGCGCGATGAGTTTGCGTCGCGACGGAATCGGCAGCGGTACTTCGGTACGCTACATCGATTACCCGGCGATGTTACTCGATAAGTCTATGCGCCTGTGGGAGTGCAACGCAGCGGCCGAAGCGCTGCTGGGGCAGTGTAGCTGGCTGTGGACGCGCAGCGGAGAGAAGCTGCAGTTTCAACTGCCGCTGCAAAGCAAAGTCGAGCAGGGTATTGAAGATAACATAGATATTTTTGGCAGCACTGCCAGCGGCGCCACTGAACTTGTGCACACTTGTGATCGCGGCGAAAGTTTTGATCTCTGTATACAGCCTTACAGGGCGCAGCGTCAAAGTGTGCTCTTCACACCGCAAATGCGCTCACTGGTACTGTTGACCATAAAGCCTCACCAAAAGGTGCTCGATCGCGCGATGCTACAACGGATTTACAACTTAACACGGGTGGAGACGGCGACAGTCGCACATATTTTTGAGGGTCTCAGTATTCGCCAAATTTGTGAGCTGACGCAGCGCAGCGAGCACACCGTACGCTCCTCACTCAAGGCTATTTATCAGAAGGTGGCCGTCAATCGTCAAGCTGAATTGGTGGTAAAAGTAGCTAATAGCGCTGCTTATCGATGAGAGGTTACCCTTGCAGCTGATTGATACTAACATTCGCGAAGAGGTTGATTTACTCTATCGCGCTGTTGCCGACCCATCTTATTTAGACCCTCTGCTGACGCTTATTCGAAGAAAAACTCAGAGCTGCAGCGGCTCGATACAAGTCGATGACTACTACAGTATGCAAGTGCTCGGTGGTGTCTTTCAGGGGTTTCCCGAGGATGCGCTGGCAAGTTATCGCGAGCACTACAGCAGCATTAACGTACTGACCAATGCAGCGGCGAACGACAGTTTGCTGTTTGATCGCATTTTTGTCTCCGACCAGCTGATGAGTTTGCGCCAGTTCAAACACTCGGAGTTTTATGCGGACTGGGTCAGTCCGTTTTTGGGGACGGATTACTCTATCTGGTTGACCTTAAACGACAGTCGAGAGCGCGTTGTTAAACTTACGTTACAGCGTTATGCGGGGCAGCTTAGCTACAGTGCAGACAATAGCGCTCAGTATTTAGCGTTATTGCGCCCACATCTTCGTGCTGCGGTAAGTGCTGTGCAGCAAGTTGCGCAGCGCCAAGTAACTGGCTTTGGGCTGGAGAGTTTGGGAGTGGCGGCTGCACTGATTGACAAAGGGCAGCGTCTAGAGCGAATGAATCGCGCCTTTGAAAGTTTGATGAAGCGTGGTGTCTTCCACCTGGGGATGCAGGGGCGGCTAGGCTTAGGTAGAAAAGTGAAGGGGAGTTTGCAATCGCTACTTGAGAACTCGCTGGAAGCGGCACAGCAACCGAGCTTCATCAGTTGTGAGAGTGGTCACTATTACTTTCGAGCGACACCTTTTATAGAGAGTAGCCACTCGCTGTTAACGCAAGGTATGACTAAGCATCTGATGCTGCTACGTGTTGAACGGAGGCAGCGACGATTGGATGAAGCAGTGCTGCGTAAGCTCTATGGGTTAACGCCGGTGGAATCACAGTTAGTTGGATTGCTCTTTGGCGGTATAGATCTGCAGCAGATTGGTGTGAGAACCGGGCGTACCGAGCACACAGTGCGCTCGGCGTTTAAGCAAATCTTTCAAAAGTGCGGTGTTTCACGCCAGGCGCAGCTAGTTGCCAAAGTGGCAGCCAGTAATGCGTATAGGTAGTTATTCGAAACAGTGTTCACCATCCCATTCATAGAGAATGCCCGATATATCCGCCAGGTCTGAGGTTACCTTCTGATAGCTGTCTTTAGTGGCGTGAAATCCTTTTACGGCTTTGTTCAAGGCATCAGATCCGATCGTAGCTACAACCGCATCAATTTCACTGTTCAACTGATCGTTATGGTATTGGTAATTGTCTTGAGTGAAAGCTTGATCAGCTTCGATATCTATAGCCTGCATGATCTTTTCTACATCTGCGCAGCTAGTGTGGATGGCTGCTTGAGCACCGGCTGTAAATAAAAGCTGAGATATAACAGCTATTAGTAAAATTTTATTCATTTCAATTTCCGTTGTTAACCTATGTTTAAAAAAGCTGTATGAATGATAAGGAATTACCTTTCTCGAGAAAGGCATAGTGCTCGATAGTTTCTTTATAAAAAGAATACATGCACATTTAAAGCAGTATTAAAATCGAGGCGCTATATTTAAAAGTAATAATAAATGTTTAGATACCCATAAATAAGGGGTGTTTATATGCCCTTATAAAAGTATAGCCTTCGCTGCGACTTTCCTAATTGTGAATATCGATAATTAGCGTTATAGGTTGTGTTTAGAAAAATAAATATATTGCTGAAAGCACCCCCAGTTTGAGGGGGGAATAAATACAGTTGCCCACATATGATTTCGAAAATTTTTAATGCTTTAAGAATAGAGAGATCATATGAAAACCCCTTTCAATCTAAAACCTTTAACACTTGCTGTGATGATGGCGCTCAGTGAGCAAGCAGCAGCGATTAACATCACTGCTTCTACACCTCTTGGTATAAGTCAGACTGAAACCGTGAACATCGTAGATGAAAATCCGGATGATGGTAATCCACTGACAGTGCAAGTTAATAGTAGTACATCTATCAAACCTACAACTGGTGTGGGGTTTAGCATTACGAACTCAGT
>JBMZCU010000081.1:0-10860 GCA_049613705.1 Pseudomonadales bacterium
TGGTAATCCTAAGTGAACTGTACCGCCTTTACCAGGCGTAACACCGCCGACCATTTTAGTGCCGTAGTCGATCGCCTGCTCTGAATGGAAAGTACCTTGGCTACCGGTAAAACCCTGGCAGATAACTTTCGTGTCTTTGTTGATTAAAACAGCCATGATTAATTGCTCCCCGCAGCTTTAACAGCCTGCTGGGCCGCATCTGTGAGGCTAGTTGCCGCAATGATGTCTAGACCGCTTTCAGCAAGCACTTTAGATCCTAATTCAGCGTTGTTACCTTCAAGGCGAACAACTACAGGTACCTGAACGCCCACTTCTTTAACAGCGCCAATAATACCTTCTGCAATTAGGTCACAGCGGACGATGCCGCCGAAGATGTTAACCAGTACAGCTTTAACATTGTCATCGGAGAGAATGATCTTGAACGCTTCTGTAACGCGCTCTTTAGTCGCCCCGCCGCCAACGTCGAGGAAGTTAGCTGGGAAGCCGCCGTGCAGAGCAACGATATCCATCGTACCCATCGCCAAGCCTGCACCATTGACCATGCAGCCAATTGTGCCGTCAAGTGCAACATAGTTTAGCTCCCAAGAAGCTGCGTGCGCTTCGCGCTCGTCTTCCTGTGAAGGATCTTGCATTTCTTGAAGATCTTTGTGACGGTATACCGCGTTGCCATCGATAGCGATTTTGGCATCCAAGCAGTGCAAGTTACCTTCATCAGTGATTACCAGTGGATTGATCTCTAACAGCGCGAGATCTTTCTCCTGGAACATTTTCGCAAGGCCTAGGAAAATGTGTGTGAACTGCTTGACCTGTGTTGGGTTGAGGCCCAACTTAAACGCTAGCTCGCGCGCCTGGTAAGGCTGCGCACCGGTTAGCGGGTCAATAGTCGCCTTGAGAATCTTCTCTGGAGTCTCTTCAGCAACTTTTTCAATTTCCACACCGCCCTCTGTAGAGGCCATGAAAACAATACGACGAGATGAACGGTCAACTACCGCGCCAAGATAGAGCTCCTGGGCGATATCAGTGCATGTCTCTACTAGAATTTTTGAAACTGGCTGGCCATTTTCGTCAGTCTGGTAAGTAACTAGGTTTTTGCCCAACCACTGTGCAGCAAACTCCTGCGCTTCAGCGGGTGACTTGATCAGCTTAACGCCGCCAGCCTTACCGCGACCACCTGCGTGAACTTGAGCTTTTACAACCCACTGCTCACCACCAATTTTCTCTGCAGCTTCAGCGGCTGCCTCCGGAGTGTCAACCGCGTACCCTTTTGATACTGGAAGACCATACTCAGCAAACAGTTGTTTGCCCTGATACTCGTGAAGATTCATGCGATTATCCGTTGTATTTTCACTAATTTTTAGCCACCGCAAACAGCGGTAGCTGCGTACAGATAGCAAGCTATCTGGGCGGACTCAACACAAAGCCGCCATGCTCTCGCAACGGCGGCTTTATCTGGCCCTTTCAACACCGTTAGGCGCTGAAATCTTCTAAATTGTAGCGCTTATTTTTTGCGCTTCTTGCGGTTGGCCATGTGAATCGCGTGGCCGTCAACTGCCAGTGCAGCCTCGTGCACCGCCTCACTAACAGTCGGGTGAGCAAACACCATCAACTGCAGATCTTCAGCCGTAGAGCAGAACTCCATCGCGATACCCGCCTGAGAGATAAGCTCAGAGGCAATAGCGCCAACCATGTGCACACCTAAAATGCGATCCGTTTCTTCATCGGCGATGATTTTAACAAATCCGTCGGTTTCGTTCGCTGCCATTGCACGCCCAGAGGCCGCAAACGGGAACTTGCCGATCTTCATCGCGACGCCCTCTTCCTTGAGCTCTTGCTCTGTCTTACCTACCCACGCCATTTCTGGATGCGTGTAGATAATGCTAGGAATAACATCGTAGTTCATCTGAGCATGGTGGCCGGCGATAATGTCAGCAACCATAACCCCTTCTTCAGAGGCTTTGTGCGCAAGCATTGGACCACGTACCGAGTCACCAATTGCGTACACACCTTCAGCGGCTGTAGCACACTTGATGTCTACTTCGATAAAGCCGCGCTGATCGACAACTACACCACTGTCTTCGCTAACCAAACCTTGAGTTTGAGGGCGACGACCAACAGCGACGATCAACTTATCAACGATGATTTCCTGCTCACCTTTGCTATCTTTGTAGAAGACTTTAACCTTACCATCTACAATTTCAGTGCCCGTTACCAGTGCACCTAGCTTGATATCCAGGCCCTGTTTCTTGAAGAGCTTAGCACCCTCTTTAGACACATCTTTGTCCGCAGCGGCGAGGAATGAATCCATCGCTTCAAGTACGGTTACTTTAGTACCCAAGCGCGCCCATACAGAGCCCATTTCCAAACCGATGACGCCAGCACCGATTACACCTAATGTCTCAGGTGTTTCGTTGATATCCAATGCGCCTGCGTTATCCAAAATCAGGCCATCCGTCAGCGGTGCAGGTGGAATATTAACCGGCAGCGAACCTGAAGCCAATATGACGTTAGTCGCATCGTAAACGCTAACGCTACCGTCGGCAGCAGTCACTTCTACCTGCTTACCTTTGAGCAACTTACCGGTGCCCTGAATAGTTGTAACGCCGTTAGCCTTAAACAGCCCGGCAATACCGCCAGTCAAGTTAGAGACAATCTTGTCCTTGCGGGCAACCATTTTGGCCACGTCCATCGTGACTTCACCGGAGCTGATACCGTGCACATCATTTTTGTGCTGTGCGTCGTGGAATTTGTGTGTAGATTCCAATAGTGCTTTAGAGGGGATACAGCCAACATTTAGACACGTGCCACCAAGTACAGGAGTGCCCTTATCGTCAATCCACTTCTCAACACAGGCTGTCTTTAGACCCAACTGCGCCGCGCGGATTGCTGCCACGTAGCCACCAGGGCCTGCACCTACAACTATTACATCAAATTTATCAGACATCGAAAGTTACCTTGTCTCTAGTAAAAATGAGGGGCTTGCGCCCCTCTGGAAATTAAATTTCTAGCAGGATACGCGCTGGATCTTCCAGCAAGTCCTTGATTGCCACCAAGAACTGTACGGCTTCCTTACCGTCAATCATGCGGTGATCGTATGAGAGTGCCAGGTACATCATCGGCAGTATCTCTACTTGGCCATTGACAGCCATTGGGCGCTCTTGAATTTTATGCATACCCAAAATCGCCGTCTGTGGCGGGTTGAGGATAGGCGTTGACATTAACGAACCAAAGACGCCGCCATTTGTAATAGTGAAAGTACCGCCCTGCATGTCATCCATGCCAAGCTTACCGTCACGTCCACGCATACCGAAGTCGCGAATGGTTGATTCAATGTCAGCCAAGCTCATGCTGTCAGTGTCGCGCAGTACAGGTACCATTAGACCGCGATCAGTCGATACTGCTACACCGATATCTTGGTAGCCGTGGAAAACCATGTCATTGCCATCGATAGAGGCATTAACCGCAGGGAAACGCTTGAGCGCTTCAGTGGCCGCCTTAACGAAGAAAGACATGAAGCCCAGGCGTGTACCATTGTGCGTCTTTTCGAACAAATCTTTGTACTGCTTGCGAAGCTCCATCACAGGCTTCATGTTGACTTCATTGTATGTCGTCAACATAGCGGCATTTTGCTGTGCCTCTACCAAGCGCTTAGCAATAGTGGCGCGCAGGCGTGTCATCGGTACGCGCTTTTCAATGCGCGAGCCTAGATCTACTTCTACAGGAGCCGCTGCCTGAGAGGCAGAAGGTGCTGCAACTGCAGGCTTGGCAGCGTTGGCGATGTGATTCTGCACATCTTCCTTAGTAACGCCACCGTTCTTGCCAGTGCCTTTGATAGCCGAAGCATCGAGCTTATGCTCTTCAATCAACTTACGCGCCGCAGGGCCTACTTTGTCGGCGCTGTCGCCGGACTCTGCCGCAGCTTCTTCAGCCGCTGGTGCAGCAGCGGCTTCGCCCGCCTCTCCTGCAGAAAACTTGGCGATAACTTGATCGCTCAAAACTGTATCGCCCTCACCGGCCAATACTTCTGAAATCACACCATCAGCCGGTGCGACAACTTCTAATACAACTTTGTCGGTTTCGATATCGACAATCAATTCATCGGCTGAACAAGCCTCACCAGGCTGTTTGTGCCAGGTTGCAACTGTGCCGTCGGCTACAGATTCAGGAAAAGTCGGTGCTTTTATTTCGATGGACATATCTGTTCCTTTTTAAGCTAAAAGAGCCATTCAACGCACGTTGAACGGCTATCAATTATCCGTTGATGGCTTCTTCAACCAGTGTTTTTTGCTGTTCTAAGTGGACTGACATATAGCCAACTGCAGGTGCAGCTGCATGTGGTCTACCCACGCCCTTAAGCTTGATTGTCGGGTGCGTTTTCTCCAGCACATTGCGGATTCTATGCTGTGTACTGTACCAAGCACCTTGGTTCATCGGCTCCTCTTGTACCCAAACTACCTCTTCGACTTCAGTGTAATCTTTGATTACATCAAACAGGTAAGTATCTGGGAACGGATAGAGCTGTTCAATACGCACGACTGCAACATCGTCGCGATCACTTTCCTGGCGGCAGTTAAACAGGTCGTAGTAAACCTTACCACCACACAGTACCAGACGCTTAACGCTCTTAGGATCGAGGTTCTCAGTCTCCGCCAAAACAGGTTCAAACGTGCCTGTTGAGAGTTTTTCAATCGGCGATACTGCCTGACGATGACCGAGTAGACTCTTAGGCGACATCACCACGAGCGGCTTGCGCAGCGGACGCACAATCTGGCGGCGCAACAAGTGGAAAATCTGTGCCGGAGTCGTTGGCGTACACACCTGAATATTGTGCTCAGCACACATCTGCAAGAAGCGCTCTAAACGCGCTGAAGAGTGTTCTGGCCCTTGCCCTTCAAAGCCGTGCGGCAACAGTAAGGTCAGACCACACAGGCGCTCCCACTTTTGCTCACCCGAAGTAATGAACTGATCGATAACAACCTGAGCACCGTTCGCAAAATCGCCAAACTGCGCTTCCCAAATGGCCAATACATTTGGCATGGTAGTCGCATAGCCGTATTCAAATGCCAACACAGCTTCCTCAGAGAGGAAAGAGTCGTACATATCAAACGCAGGCTGGTCTTCAGCGATGTGCTTAAGCGGCACATAAACACTGGCATCTTCCTGGTTGTGTAGCGCAGCGTGGCGGTGTGAGAAGGTACCGCGCCCAACATCCTGACCGGTAAAGCGAATACCAAACCCTTGGGCCAAGGTAGTCGCGTAGGCCATTGTCTCAGCAAAGCCCCAGTTACACTCCATTTCGCCAGCCGCCATTTTCTGACGATTCTCGTACACTTTCTGTACTTGGCGCTGTACCACAAAACCTTCTGGTACCTGGCTTAACTTATTAGACAGATCGCGAATCAGTCCTAAATCGACAGCCGTATTACACTCAAATGACCACTCGTGACCCAAGTAGGGTTTCCAGTCGACAAAAAGTTCTGAATTTGGCTGCATAACCAGCGCTTTAGCGACGTGACGGCCATCTTCAAGCGCTGAGCGATAGTCTTTTTCCATCTCTTTGCTTTCAACAGCGGTCAGCACGCCGTCATTAATCAGCTGTTCTGCGTAGAGTGTACGCGTCGTCTTCTGCTTCTTAATCTGAGCGTACATCAACGGCTGCGTGCCAAAAGGCTCATCGGCCTCATTGTGGCCGCGGCGACGGTAGCAGAATATGTCAATAACAACGTCGCGTTTGAATTCTGTGCGGTAGTCAATAGCCACTTGCGTGACAAAACGCACCGCTTCAGGATCGTCGCCATTGACGTGGAAAATCGGCGCCTGAATCATTTTAGCAACGTCTGTGCAGTACTCTGTAGAGCGTGCATCTTCCTTCTTCGACGTTGTAAAACCGACTTGGTTATTGATCACTATGTGAATCGTACCGCCGGTTTTGTAAGCGCGAGTCTGTGACATTTGAAAAGTTTCAGTCACAACGCCTTGGCCAGAGAACGCCGCATCGCCGTGAATGCTCACAGGGATAACTGTCGTGCCATCTGGGTCATTACGTCTATCTTGACGAGCGCGCACCGAGCCTTCGACAACCGGTGCAGCAATTTCAAGGTGAGACGGGTTAAACGCCATCGCCAAGTGCACTTCACCACCAGAAGTATTTACATTAGAAGAGAAGCCTTGGTGATATTTAACGTCACCAGACTTGTTCTCAACAAGTTTTTTGCCCTCGAACTCACCAAAGAGTTCAGCGGGATTTTTGCCAAAAATATTCACCAGCGTGTTGAGACGCCCACGGTGTGCCATACCGATGACAACTTCTTTAGCGCCGTTGGCACCACCGCGTTGAATCAACTCATCTAAGCAGGGAATCAAGGCCTCAGCACCTTCTAGTCCAAAGCGCTTAGCACCGGCAAAACGTGCACCTAAATACTTTTCAAGCCCCTCGGCGGCGGTCACTCGCTCGAGAATATGAAGGCGTTCGTCGCGGCTTAATTTAGGTTTACAGCGTGTCGGCTCCAGGCGATTCTGGATCCAACGCTTTTCCTGTGTATCGACAATGTGCATGTACTCAGAGCCGATAGAGGAGCAGTATGTTTGCTTGAGATCGCGAAGAATATCTTTCAGCGGTGCAAATTCCTGCCCAAAGCGCAGTGTCCCCTGAGAGAAAATTGTTTCCATATCGCTGGCGTGCAGCTCGTGGAATGTCGGATCTAAGTCGTTAATTGGAGCGCGTTTCATCAAGCCTAGAGGGTCAATTTTAGCTGCTTGATGGCCGCGAACACGGTAGCCGTTGATCATGCGCAGAACAAGCACTTGCTTGTGCTCGTGTTCAGAGGAGACACTTCCGCTGTCAACGGAGCGTCTGCGACGCGCATTTTTAGCAATATCGCGGAACTGCTGTTCAATGGGTGCTATTTCGACATCGACGGTACTTTCGCCCACAACATCTGGAAGTTTTTCAAACTCTTTACGCCACTGCTCTGACACGTCATTCGGGTCGCGTAAATAAGCTTCATACATTTGCTCCACATAGGACAAATTGCCACCGTAGAGGTGAGCATTTTTCCACAACAGCTCCATTATGCTTTCTTGCATTGGTTGTTCACCCTTATCGAGAAGTCTCGTCATAAGTCTCTTAGCAAACTTATCCGAGAGCGACTGTCGTTTTCTTTTTTATTTCCGTTAACTGCCAGAAAGTATGACAATACGACGTGCATTGTACGCGTTTTGCCGCCACCTTTACACAGCTTACGCGCCACAAATCCATTAATTTTTCGCCTTATATAACAACTGCTTCGCTCAAAAAACAACCAGAAATTTCTATCCTAGATCATTTACAACTCAACAATCACAGTAGAAAAAACCAGCTTTTTCAAACAAACCAATAAAATTCCCCATCATTTACACAAAACACAGATTCGCGTTATAGGATGTAACAAAAGCACCTAAAAACGTGCCGCTCATCTTTTCAGTGAAATTAGTGCACTCCAACTTCTTCACCAATGACAAAAGCAAAGTAACACACTGTACTTTTCCACCTTCAACACCGCTCATTGACTATAGTCGTTTTTCGGCATTTTCACAGCGCGAGTGTCTATTTATCAAACAGCCGCTGCATCAATATCTGCGCTAGCGCACATTTGCCAAGTATCAAATGTAGCCGCCTGGCCAATACAGACGTCCAATTCATCCGTGACATTCCAAACTTTGGCACCCACTATCTTAAAGCGCTTTCCTTTTTTCGAGATACGCACACCACTGTAATCATCGATAAAGCCATCACGCGCTACACGCGCCAGTAGCGCTGCGCGCTCATCACGCGACACCGGCTCTGCGGAGCAACGTGATGGAAGTGCCGTCAGACCCTGCCAATCAAACTCAAACAGCGAGAGCGCCGCGCGATTACCGTAGTTAAATACTGGATCATCAGCCAGGCGATGCGACAGCAACACAAACTCTGCATCAAATAAACACCTCACAGCATCACATCCCATCTCATCGGTCATTAACGGCACACCGAAGTAACGCTGATACGAGGCCAAAACCCTCTGCTGCCAGTACACATAATCTGATTCAAACAGGCACGCCGGATAGTCCACTTATCCCTCCGTTTTTACAGCAACCATCATCATCGCAAACATTTTTTGAGCATAAAAAAAGGCGCCAGCGGCGCCTTTAGTAAGCTATGTTGCCTGTTGCAGCAACATGTTGCGAATCTTGCCGATGGCCTTTGTCGGATTGAGCCCCTTAGGACACACACTGACACAGTTCATGATGCCGTGGCAGCGGAAAACACTGAACGGGTCATCCAAGTTTGCCAAGCGCTCATTGCGCGCGGTATCACGACTATCAGCCAAGAAGCGATAAGCCTGCAACAGCCCAGATGGGCCGATAAACTTATCGGGATTCCACCAGAACGACGGACACGCCGTAGAACAACATGCACAGAGAATACACTCGTACAGGCCATCCAATTCAGCGCGGTCTTCTGGGGACTGCAAACGCTCAATAGCAGGCGCCGGCGTGTCATTGATCAAATATGGCTTGACCTTCTCGTACTGCGCGTAGAACTGCGACATGTCGATGACGAGATCGCGAATAACAGGCAAGCCCGGTAGCGGACGTAACACTAGCTTGTCGTTTTTAACCACTTCAGACAGCTTAGTAACACAAGCCAAGCCGTTTTTGCCGTTCATATTCATGCCATCAGAGCCACAAACACCTTCACGGCACGAGCGACGGTAACCCAGCGAAGGGTCTTTGTCCTTTAACAACTGCAGCAAATCCAACACCATGATGTCTTTACCGCCAGGGATATCAATATGGATATCCTGCATGTAAGGCGCGTCGTCCACATCGGGATTGTAACGATATACACTAACTAACATTGCAGAGACCTCTTAGTAAACACGTATTTTTGGTGGGAAAGCCTCAACCGTTTTAGGCGCAAAGTTTACATCGCGCTTACCGATTGATTTGTCGTCTGGGAAGAACACCGAGTGGCACAACCAGTTCTCGTCGTCGCGCTCTTCATAGTCGTTGCGCGCATGCGCACCGCGTGACTCTTTACGCTCTTCCGCTGCGATAGCCGTCGCCTCGGCAACTTCCATCAAGTTCTCAAGCTCTAGCGCTTCAATACGTGCAGTGTTGAAAGCCTGGCTCTTATCATCAAGGCGCAAGTTTTCTACACGCTGACGCAACTCTTTCAGTAGCCCAAGCCCCTTCTGCATGCTCTCGCCGTCACGGAATACACCAAAGTACAGCTGCATTGTGTTCTGAAGATCTTTACGCACTTCTGCAACACTCTCACCTTCAGTACTGCTATTGAGGCGATTTAGACGCGACATAGCCGTCTCAAGGTTAGCCTCAGTTGCATCCTTAACATCGAAACCTTCACGCATTTGACGCTCAATTTCGATACCTGCAGCACGACCAAATACCACGAGATCAAGCAGCGAGTTACCACCCAGACGGTTTGCACCGTGTACAGATACACAGGCAACTTCACCACAGGCAAAGAGTCCACGAATAACTTCGTCGTTTGCACCGTCCTTACTTGGGCGCAGCGCCTGACCACCGATGTTAGTAGCGATACCGCCCATCATGTAGTGACAAGTAGGCACAACTGGGATAGGCACTTTCACTGGATCAGCCGCCGCAAAAGTACGCGACAATTCCAAAATACCAGGCAGACGTGCCTCCAGTACTTCTTCACCGAGATGGTCGAGTTTGAGGTGAACGTGATCACCTTCTTCACCACAACCGCGCCCCTCGAGGATTTCTAAGATCATTGAGCGTGCAACAACGTCACGACCGGCAAGGTCTTTCGCGTTTGGCGCGTAGCGCTCCATGAAACGCTCGCCGTCTTTGTTGATCAGGTAGCCACCTTCACCGCGACAACCCTCTGTCACCAGAACACCGGCACCGGCAATACCGGTTGGGTGGAACTGCCACATCTCCATATCTTGCATAGGCACGCCCGCACGCAGCGCCATACCTACACCATCACCGGTGTTGATTAGGGCATTGGTGGTCGATGCATAGATACGCCCAGCACCACCTGTTGCCAGAACTGTCGCCTTAGCTTTTACATAAACAGTTTCGCCTGTTTCTATGCTGATCGCGATACAGCCGACAACATCACCGTCATCGTTCTTGACTAGATCTGTCGCATACCACTCATTGAGGAAAGTCGTTCCCGCTTTGAGGTTTGCCTGGTACAAAGTGTGCAGCAACGCGTGACCAGTACGGTCAGCGGCAGCGCAAGTACGTGCAGCCTGACCACCTTCGCCAAAGTTCTTAGATTGACCACCGAACGGACGCTGGTAGATACGTCCCTCTTCAGTACGCGAGAACGGCATACCCATGTGGTCCAACTCAAAAACAGCTTGCGGACCGACCGAACACATGTACTCGATAGCGTCTTGGTCACCGATGTAATCGGAACCCTTTACGGTATCGTACATGTGCCAACGCCAGTCATCGTTTGGATCAGAACTGGCTATCGCACACGTGATACCACCTTGGGCTGAAACTGTGTGCGAACGTGTTGGGAACACCTTTGTGATACAGGCGGTATTCAAACCTGACTGCGCCAATTGCAGTGCAGCACGCATGCCTGCACCACCACCGCCAACAACAATACCGTCGAATGTTAGTGTACGTAAATTACTCATCGATTAAATACCCCACAAAATCAGCACACCCCAAGCGACGTAAACAAACGTCAGCAAGCCTGTGGCAGATTGAACCAAGAATCGTAAACCCGTCGCCTTAATATAGTCAGTCGTTACCGACCAAAGACCAATCCAGACGTGTGCTGCAAAAGAGAGCACTAACAGGAGAGTAAAGATACGCATGCAGGTATTGGAG
>JBMZCU010000082.1:0-10556 GCA_049613705.1 Pseudomonadales bacterium
CTGCTCGCTCATATTTGATTTCAAAGCCGAAGATTTCACAGTAAAAGCGTTTGGTTCGAGCGATGTCTGAGCAGTAGAGCTCGGGGACGAGCTTTTTTACGGCGCATAGGATGCTCTCACGAGTAGGCTTTACTTCTTCTTAGGCAGGTAAACCACTTCAGAGTTGGATAATCTGTCCTGCCAAGTCAAACGCTCATCGTCGAAGAGCATCCACAGGTAGCCGGCGCCTAAGCAGAATGCGGAGAAGGCGGCGACAAAAAAGCGAATTAACGCCTGCATCAAGGTGATGTTGTGCCCAGCTTTTGCTTGTATGCGAATGCGCCAAGCCATCATGCCGATGGTCTGCCCAGTGCGCGTCCAAAAGAGTGCGAAGAAGCTGAAAACTGTGACTAAAAGAGCGGATTTGAAGCCGGCTCCTTCGGCGGTTTCCACATCCATAATCCATAGCCAGCAAGCGGTGACCGCAAAGGAAATGGCAATGACGACCATGAAGTCGTAGCCGATGGCGCCAAGGCGGCGTAGCAGGGTGGCGGGAGCGGTATCTGTCTGGTCGAAGTATCTAGGCATGGTCGTCTGCGTACAAATAGCGGGAGCCTAGCACTCCCACTGAAAATGTAAAGTGATTACTTGAAGGGGGTGACGTAGGTTTTCTTGAAATCTTCAGAAAGGGCCTTAGCTTCGCCCATTTGTGATTCTTCAAGTTTCATCAGCAGGCGGTTTTCAATGGTTTTCGCAGTGCTGTCACCAAGTGCTGCAGCATTGCTCATCCACGCGTAGGCCGTGATGTCTTGATCGGTACTCTCATCTTGGCCGTGCGCCGTTGCGTACAGCGTGCCTAGGTAAAACATCGATTGGGTGTAGCCCTTTTGTGCAGCGATGCGATACCACTTTTCGGCTTCGGCAAAGTCTTGGTTGATACCTGTGCCGAAGTTGTAGCTGCGCCCAACGTTGTGCTGCGCGGCGACAAAGTTCTGTGCGGCGGCCAGTTGGTACTGTTCAAACGCGGCCCGCGGATCGCGCTTGACCCCAAAGCCGTATTCCAGCATTTCACCGTAGCGGTTTTGCGCTGTGGCATTCCCCGTTGCCGCTTTCTCTTTGACCTTGACCAGCTCTTTGCGGTACTCGATATCGTCCAGGGCGCGCAAACTGTTGACGCTGTCAATATGGCCGCTGCGTGCACCTTTTTTGTAGTAGGATTTGGCTGTGCCTATACTGGCGGGGACGCCCCAGCCGTTTTGGTACATCTGGCCGAGTAGGTTGGAAGCATCAGCATTGCCTGATTTAGCCAGCGGGGTGAGAATCTTTAATGCGCTACTGTAGTTTTCAGCTTGAACATCTGCCTTCGCCTGGGCGAGGGTGTTTGCATTTGCTGGATTGAATATCAGGCAGCCGGCCAGTGCGGCGACTGAGAGTAAGTGTCTAGTGTTCATTACGGCTAAGTCCTAAATTACACGGCGGTGTATAGATAATTATTGAGCGTATATTACGCGAGCCCTCGCCTTGAGCAAATGCGAAACTGCATTCTAGCAAAAAAATTGCCCGCGAATTGATTAGTTGAATGTGTTTGATCAATAAAGTTCGATACTTTGAGCGACTAGGTGAGCGTAGCTGCGACTTCTCAGGTGCGCGCTTTGTGCATATTTTTCTTGTACAGGGGGTAACACAGAGCGCTTTGCTGTATAGCATGTAGAGCCGTTTTCCCATTGAATCAATGGTCCCAGTAGTACTAACTTGCTCATCTTGTGATGCGTGCCTCAGTTGCACAGGATTGCGTGCATGGTCAAATAGGCTAATCGCATCACAGCAGCGCTAACAGTATTCCCAGGCTTGGTACAGTGTCTTTGTGAGGCCTGCGCGAGTGTTTATAGGGCTTTTAGAGCAGGCTACTTAGGTCCACATCGATAAAACCAATGGGGCAATTGCGTGTAGCAGGGTACAAGCGAGACGAAGTGCGTCTTATCTGGGCAATATCTTGCCCGTAAATGTCGCTTTTGGACCTGTGTTGAGCAGGCTAATTTTTTTTCGATATTTTGATTTAGATTATATACAATGGCCAGTTCATTGCGCGTTAGTCAAGTGTCTACGGCGAGTGCGCAGCCTGTTACTCGCGTAGAGCGAGGGCGGGCTAGTTATAGTTTTAAACAACCGGGTCCAGGTTCGCCTTGGATCAGGCATTACAATAAATAGAGCACGGAGATGTACATGAAACGTCAACTTTTAGCGCTGGCAACAGCGTCGGTAATGGCCGGCACAGCAATGGCTGCGGATATCAAGCCCGCTGTTGTTTTCGACATGGGTGGCAAGTTTGATAAATCCTTCAACCAAGGGGTTTACGAGGGCGTAGAGCGCTTTAAAGAAGAAAGTGGAATTTCCTACCGCGAATTCGAAGTGACAAACCCATCTCAGCGTGAGCAGGCACTTCGCAAAATGGCTCAGCGCAAGGCCAACCCTGTTCTAGGTGTAGGTTTTGCACAGGCACCGGCTCTTGAAAAAGTGGCTAAGGACTTCCCAGACACTAAGTTCACTATCATCGATGCGGTTGTAGATCAGCCAAATGTACAGTCTGTTGTCTTTAAAGAGCACGAGGGTTCTTTCCTTGTCGGTATGCTGGCAGCACTGAAGTCTGAGAACAAAGCGGTAAGCTTTGTCGGCGGTATGGACATTCCCCTGATTCGCCGCTTTAACTGTGGTTTCGCCCAGGGCGCTAAATATGCAGTTAACGATGTTAAAGTATTCAGCAACATGACAGGCTCTACACCTTCAGCGTGGAATGACCCTGCCAAAGGTGGTGAGCTGGCGCGCAGCCAGTTCGATCGCGGTTCTGACGTTGTTTTCGCAGCAGCGGGCGGCACGGGGATCGGTGTTTACCAAGCGGCGAAAGATGCGGGTAAGTACGCAATCGGTGTTGACTCTAACCAGAACCACATCCACCCAGGTACCATGCTGACATCGATGACTAAGCAAGTTGATGTTGCAGCTTACAATGCCTTTAAGGGCACACAAGAAGGTACTTGGAAAGCGGGTATCAACGTACTTGGCCTAGCTGAGGGTGGTGTTGCTTGGTCTCTAGATGAGCATAACAAAGACCTCATCACAGCTGAGATGAAGGCGGCTGTCGATCAGGCACAAGCTGACATTATCTCAGGTAAAATCAAAGTTCATGACTATATGTCAGACAATACTTGCCCGTCGCTATAATCTGATCGGAAAGTGAAAACTGCATGACGACAACTTCTGCTGTCAACCAGGGGGCCAGCCGGCCTCCTGCTATCGACCTCGTTAAAATAAATAAAAGTTTCGGCCCTGTTCACGCCAACAAAGATGTCAACTTACGTGTCGCTAAAGGCACGATTCACGGCATTATCGGTGAGAACGGTGCGGGTAAATCCACCTTGATGAGTATCCTCTACGGTTTTTATGAAGCCGACAGTGGAGAAATTTTTGTCGAGGGCACTCAGCGTTCCATTCGCTCATCGAGCGATGCGATTGCCGCCGGTATCGGTATGGTGCACCAACACTTTATGCTGGTGGAGAACTTCAGCGTACTCGAAAATGTGATGTTGGGCGCTGAGAGCAGCAGCTCTTTGCGAACCAGTAAAGCACAGGCGCGCCGAGAACTTCAGCGACTGTCCGATGAGTTTGGACTGGCGGTGGATCCAGATGCGATCACCGGAGAGCTGGCAGTCGGTCTACAGCAGCGTGTCGAGATTCTAAAGGCGCTCTATCGTGGGGCGGATATTTTGATCCTCGATGAACCTACGGGCGTTCTGACACCGCAGGAAGTCGAGCAGCTATTTAATATTCTTAAAGCACTGCGCGAGCGCGGTGTGAGCGTGATGCTGATCACGCACAAACTTCAGGAAATCCTAGCGATTACCGATGAAGTGACGGTGATGCGCGCGGGAACTATGGTCGCATCACGCGAGACTGCGAGCACAACGAAAGAAGAGCTTGCCGAGCTTATGGTAGGGCGAAAAGTCTTGCTACAGGTCGACAAAACACCGGCGCAACCTGCCCAAGCGTTATTGCAGGCACAAAACCTCACACTGCAAGATGGCGATGGTATCAAGCGCTTAGATGATGTGAGTTTTACCTTGCGCGCCGGTGAAATCGTGGGTATTGCCGGGGTGTCTGGCAATGGACAAACTGAGCTATTAGATGTGCTCAGCGGTATTGTGCCGGTGCAGCAAGGCTCACTGGTCGTCGGCGATGTCACAATCGATAAAAAGAATGTGCTCGATGCGAAAGATATGCGCCATTTAAGCATGGGGCACGTCGCAGAAGATCGTCACAAGCAGGGGATGGTGACGGCATTCAGTGCCCGTGAGTCTGCAATCATGGGATACCAAGATGAGCCGCAATTTAACGGCAGTTTCTTGATGAACAGTGCGCAAGTGACAACACACTGTGAAAAACTGATGCAAGAGTTTGACGTGCGCCCGGCCAACCCGCACCTCAAGTCCGCTAACTTTTCCGGCGGCAACCAGCAAAAATTGTGCATTGCGCGCGAGATCGAGCGCAAACCTAAAGTGTTACTAGTGGGCCAGCCCACGCGCGGTGTCGATATTGGCGCCATTGAATTTATTCACCAGCAGATCGTCAGTTTGCGCGATGCCGGCAGTGCGGTGCTCGTGGTTTCTGTTGAGCTAGAGGAAGTTATGTCTCTGTGCGATCGAATTATCGTTATGTTTGAAGGCCGCATCGTCGGCGAAATGAGTGCGGCCGATGCCGATGCTAAGACATTGGGGCTCTTGATGGGCAACGCTGGATCACAGGAGAGTGGCAATGAATAAGACGCTGCCCGCCTGGATTGATATCGGATTGATCCCGCTGATAAACGTCTGCCTTGCGTTTTTGGTGTCTGGCCTGATTATCTTATTGATCGGTGAGAGCCCAATCGAAGCTGTGCAGTATATGCTTACCGGTGCATTTGGTTACGATGAGGGCATTGGGTATACCCTGTACTACAGCACAAACTTTATCTTTACTGGACTTGCCGTCGCGGTCGCTTTTCACGCCGGGCTGTTCAACATCGGCGGCGAAGGTCAGGCTTATATTGGCGGCCTAGGTGTGGGTTTGATGTGTTTGACACTGGATAACTATTTCCCCTGGTGGGCGCTGTTGCCGCTAGCGATTGCCGCCGGTGCTTTATTCGGTGCTGCCTGGGCCTACATTCCAGCTTACTTACAGGCTTATCGCGGTAGTCATATTGTTATAACGACTATCATGTTCAACTTCATTTCATCTGCCTTGATGGTATTCCTGTTGGTTAACGTACTCATCGTGCCAGGACAGATGTCACCGGAGTCACGTGCGATTGATGAACAGGCCATCCTGCCCTTTATGAAAGATATCTTCGCGGGCCTAGGTATAGATATTGCTGCCAGTCCGCTCAATCTGTCATTCTTTTTAGCGCTGATCTGCTGTGTATTTGTCTGGCTGCTGATTTGGCATACCCGTCTGGGTTATGCGATTCGCATGATTGGCTTTAATGAGAAAGCGGCTGTTTACAGTGGTATCAACACCCGTCGCACAGTGGTGATTACCATGTGTATTTCCGGTGCACTTGCGGCGATGGTAGGTATCAATGAGGTCATGGGCACACAGGGGCGTATCATTCAGGACTTTGTTGCCGGTGCCGGCTTTACGGGTATTGCTGTCTCGTTGATGGGGCGCAACCACCCGGTTGGGATTATTGTCGCCAGTTTGCTCTTTGGTGCACTCTACCAAGGTGGCGCTGAGCTCTCTTTTGAAGTGCCAACCATTACCCGCGATCTGGTGGTGGTGATTCAGGGCTTGGTGATTCTATTTTGCGGTGCGCTTTCCTATATGATTAAACCGACGTTAGAGAAGTTCTTTCTAAATATGATCAACAAGAAGGAGCGTGCCAATGTCTGAGTTTTTACTGATTCTGGTATCGACTCTTGATGCTACTATTCGCGTCTCGACACCGCTGATTCTGTGTGCCATGGCAGGGTTGTTCTCCGAGCGTTCAGGCATTGTTGATATCGGCCTTGAGGGTAAGATGCTAGCCGGTGCCTTTGCCGCGGCGGCCGTGGCCGCTGTCACAGGTTCTGCCTGGATGGGCTTACTGTGCGCTGTGGGTGTTTCAGTGGCTATGGCACTGTTGCACGGCTTTGCCTGTATTACGCATAAGGGCAACCAAGTGGTCAGTGGTTTGGCGATTAACATCCTCGCCTCGGGTTTGACTGTGACGCTTGGTATCGCCTGGTTCAAGCAAGGCGGTCAAACGCCTTTCCTCACAGGGGATGCGCGCTTTGCCAATATCGATCTGCCAGGTGCTGCTGCGCTTGCCGATGTACCTTTACTAGGAACTTTGTACTCTGAGTTGCTGAGCGGTCACAACGCGCTGGTGTATCTCGCGTTTATCGCGGTGCCTATTACTTGGTGGGCGGTTTATCAAACGCGCTTCGGCTTGCGTTTGCGCGCTGTAGGGGAAAACCCACAGGCTGTGGATACCGCAGGTATTTCGGTGATGTGGCTGCGCTATCGCGCCGTTATCTGCGCCGGTATTTTGTGTGGAATAGCCGGTGCTTATTTATCGACGGCGCAAAATGCCTCCTTTATTCGCGAGATGTCCGCGGGTAAGGGTTATATTGCACTGGCAGCGCTGATCTTTGGTAAGTGGCGCCCGAAAACGGCACTCCTAGCCTGTTTGTTATTTGGCTTCCTCGATGCATTGACCGTACGTATGCAAGGGGTTGACTTGCCGCTGATCGGTGAAGTTCCGGCACAGCTGATGCAAGCGCTGCCATACATCTTGACCGTTATTTTACTGGCGGGCTTTATCGGTAAGGCGATTGCACCTAAGGCAATTGGCGTGCCGTATTCCAAGGAGCGCTGACGGTGAAAATTTACAGTTACGGCTCGATAAATATCGACCATATCTACCAAGTGCCGCACTTAGTACAGCCGGGTGAAACACTGGCCAGTACCGCTTATTCACAAGTGCTCGGTGGTAAGGGAGCCAATCAATCAATCGCTCTAGCTAAGGCTGGGGCAGATGTCTCTCACATCGGGCGGGTTAATCGCGGCGATGCCTGGGCTGTCGAAGCTCTGCGCGAGGCCGGTGTCGATTGCTCTTTGGTCGAGACTGTTTCGGCGCCCAGTGGACATGCGATTATTCAAGTCGATGCCGCAGCGGAGAACTCCATAGTGCTCTTCGCCGGGGCTAACCACAGCTTTACCGCTGCGGATATTGAAACACAGCTTGGCAGTGCATCTGCCGGCGATTGGCTGCTGCTACAAAACGAGTGCAGTTACACCGCAGAGGCGGTTGAAATTGCCGTTGCCAAAGGGATGAAGGTCGCGTTTAACCCCTCGCCCATGCTGCAAGATACAAGCGCCTTTGCGCTGTCAAAAATCTCGTTGCTGGTGGTTAACCAGGTAGAGATTGCACAGCTTTTAGGTGAAGAGGATTTGAGTGAGACGCAAATTGTTGAGGCCGTGAGAGCAAAATTGCCTGGACAAGATGTCGTCGTTACATTGGGTGCCGATGGTGCGATGTGGATAGATGACACATCACTCACTCGGGTGCCCGCTTACAAAGTCGAAGTCGTCGATACTACGGCGGCTGGCGACACTTTTCTCGGCTATTTGCTCGCAGCGATTACGCGCGCAGATAGTAGGGAGCAAGCCCTGGCGGCAGGCTGTAAAGCATCATCGCTGGCAGTTCAACAGTTAGGCGCCTCGTCGAGTATCCCCCTGGCCGCGCAAGTGGCTCAGCTCTAAGATGGGACAACGAAACGCAAGTGTAAGAAAATGAATAAGATAATTTTAGATACGGATCCAGGCATCGATGATGCGATGGCAATCTTTACCGCAATGGCTCACCCGCAGATCGAATTGCTGGGGCTGACCACCACATTTGGCAACGTTAGTGTCGATCAGGCAACAGCTAACGCCTTGACCTTAGTGGAAATGGCAGGTGTCGATGTGCCGGTTGCCCGTGGTGTCGCCAGCCCGTGGCGCAAAGATCTCGCGCCATTCCCAGACTTCGTACACGGTGAAGACGGTTTTGGTAACCTCAAGTTAGACCCGCCAAAGACCGCCGCAATCGATGCGTGCGCGGCGCAGTTTATCGTCGATCAGGTTAATGCCAACCCCGGTGAAGTGACGCTAGTGGCCATTGGGCCGCTCGGCAACTTGGCCACTGCGCTGCAGATGGATCCCAGCATTGCCCAAAAGGTCAAGCAAGTCGTTATTATGGGTGGTGTGATCGCCGCTGACGGTAACGTCTCTCCTGTTGCCGAGGCTAACATTCTGTCGGATCCCCACGCGGCGGATAAAGTCATGGCCGCGCCTTGGAAGGTGGTGATTGTCGGTTTGGATGTTACACATCAGGTGGTGCTGAGCAACGCACTGTTTGCCAAGATCCGCGAGCAGAATCAAAAAGTCGGCGCTTTTATGTCCGATGCGGCGCAGTTCTATATCGACTTCTACACGAGCGTGCGTGATATCGACGGTTGTTACGCGCACGATGTCTCTGCAGTTGCCTATGTTGTTGAGCCCGATATTTTCAAAACCATCGAAGGTGAAGTGTGTGTCGCCGTAGACGGTGTGGCTATTGGTCAAATGATCATGAGCCGCTTTGGCATCCCATACCCACTCACATTCTGGAATGACAGACCTAAGCAGCTTGCCTGCATGGAAGTAGATGCCGCGCGTCTCGTCAATTTGTTTGAAACCCAGATGACCAGCGATTTTTGGAAGTGAGGAGCGAGCCGTGACTAAATTAGAAGCGATTGATTACCGCGATCCCAATGCCAGCGAACTCTTTGTAAAATCACTGCGTGAAACAGGGTTCGGCGTTTTGAAAAACCACCCGATCAACAAAGATCAGGTACAGTCTATCTACGATAACTGGCAGCAGTTTTTCGATGGCCAGGAAAAGCAAAATTTCCTCTATAACAAGGGGCCACAAGACGGCTTTTTCCCCGCGCAAATGGCAGAGTCTGCCAAGGGACAGGAAGTTCAGGATATCAAAGAGTACTTCCACTACTACCCTTGGGGGCAGTGCCCGGCTGAACTTAAAGATGAGCTGGTTAAGTACTATGACAATGCTCGCGGTTTAGCGTGTGAGCTTTTAAGTTGGGTTGAGCAGTTCAGCCCAAGTGAAGTGGCTGCTAATTTCCGCCAGCCGCTGAGCAGCATGATAGAGGGCAGCGAGCAATCTCTGCTACGCGTACTGCATTATCCGCCACTGAAAGGTGACGAAGAACCCAGCGCGATTCGCGCAGCAGCCCATGAGGATATCAATCTGCTGACGGTTCTGCCGGCGGCGAGTGAGCCGGGACTGCAGGTTTTAGCGAAAAACGGCGAGTGGCTCGAAGTGCCATGCGAGTTTGGCAATTTGATTATCAATATCGGTGACATGTTGCAAGAAGCTTCCGGTGGTTACTTCCCATCGACGACTCACCGCGTGGTTAACCCAGACGGTGCAGATACGAAGAAATCGCGTATCTCTATCCCGCTGTTCTTACATCCCAACCCTGAAGTTGTGCTTTCAGACAAGTACACAGCCGGTGAATACCTCGATGAGCGCTTGCGCGAATTAGGTGTCATTTAAAGCGTGACGCTCGTGTAGTCACTCACTCATTAAAGGGCCGCAAGGCCCTTTTTTATTGTTGTTAGGAGCCGCAGTGAAACGATTTGACGGTTATTTTTTTGATTTAGACGGTACCCTTATCGACAGCGTGCCAGACCTCGCAGCTGCTGTAGACGATATGTTGCGTCAGTGCGCGCTGCCTGCAGCAGGTGTCGATAAAGTACGCGACTGGGTGGGTAACGGCGCAGCGGCACTGGTGCGTCGCGCGCTCTGTGATGCGCAAAATCTTACTCAAGCTGCGCTTGCCGAAGATGATTTTGAGGCTGCGTTTGCGCTGTTTTTAGCTAGCTATCGCGCTCAGTGTTGTCGCTTGAGCAAGCTCTACCCAGCAGCGCTAGAGACTCTCTCTGTTTTGTGTGATTCAGGGGCGAAACTCGCTCTGATCACCAATAAGCCGGAGCAGTTTACCTACCCTATTTTAGAGGAATACGGCTTGGCGCCTTACTTTGAGCGAGTGCTTGGCGGTGATTCCCTGTCGCGCAAAAAGCCCGATCCACTGCCGCTTGTGCACACGATGGCGCATTTGGGATTAGAGGCCGATCACTGTCTCATGGTTGGCGACTCAATCAGTGATGTCAGCGCTGCGCGAAACGCCGGTGTAGCTGTGGCCGCGGTTAACTACGGTTACAACCACGGCCTAGATATTACCCAGAGCGAGCCGGACTGGGTGCTCAACTCGCTAGGTGAATTGCTGGATAGACCTGGCTAACTAGCTGTAAGCACCGGCGCTATAGATCAATTCGTAGCTGTGACTGTAAATCTCTAGGATGTTGCCGAAGGGGTCTTCCATGTAGATCATGCGGTAAGGCTTTTCGCCAGGGTAGTAGTAACGTGGCTCTGGCATACGCTTTTTACCACCTGCAGCAACAATACGGTCCGCCAAGCCTTCAACATCTGGGTCTTGTACACAAAAATGGAAGATACCGGT
>JBMZCU010000082.1:10566-10820 GCA_049613705.1 Pseudomonadales bacterium
ATTCAAAGTTGTCTTTAGGGTTTTCTTGGTCTTTAAATTCAAAAATTTCTACACCAATACGGTCGCCTGTTGAAAGGTGCGCTATTTTAAATTTTTCCCAATTTGGACCAAATACATCGGTACACATTTCGCCGATGGGGCTGTTATCTTCAGTGATCACGGTAGGCTCCATTATTGTGTACCAACCCATAACCTTAGTGTAAAACTCGACTGCTTTTTCAACGTCGGGAACCGAAATACCAATGTGCGAAAAA
>JBMZCU010000083.1:0-10722 GCA_049613705.1 Pseudomonadales bacterium
ACTGCTGTTGAGCGCCCAACACCAGCGCCTAGATATCGACGCGCTGTTAACACAACTGTGTGTTGATCCCTCGCAACTGGACACTCCCGGTAAACGCTACCCAGTCTCTACCCTAGTGACACTGCTCGATCAACTGTGCGATCTCAGCGGCAACCCAGCGTTTGCACTCAAGGCTGCAGAAGCTGTACAGCCGCGCATGCTCGGCAATTTAGGGTTTGCAATGAGCACGGCCAGCACCTTCTTCGCCGCTTGCCAGACCTTGGCCGACTACTGTGCACTGGCTTTTGAAGGGCTGCGAATCCACTTGGAAAGCCGTGGCGAGCAAGGGGTAATCAGCCTCAACTTTGAACAAAATAGTCCCAATTTAGTCGCTTTTTTTATTGCGTGTATTTGCAATTGGTCGCGCTGGTTAACGGGCAATCAACTGCCAGCCATTTGTGTGGAATTGACTTGCCAAGACTCACAGGCGCGTATCTTCAATCAGCTTCTAGCCGGAGAGCTTCACTTTGACTGCACGCACAATCAAATTGCCTTCGCCACCCGCTACCTGAGCACCCCCTGCCTTGAGGCCAACGCTGAAATGCACCGGCTGCACTGTCAATTCGCCGATACCTTATTACTCCAGTCCGCACAGCACAGTGCCGTTATCAGCCAGGCAAAAGTACAAATTCGCCAGCATATCGAGCAGCGCGAGCACGACCCAACTCCTGTGCGCCGCGAGGATATTGCACGTGGCCTCAACATGAGCTTGCGCACGTTTCAGCGCAAGCTTCACAGTGTGCACAGCAACTTTCAGGATCTCTACGACCAAGTCAGACACGAAAGCTGCTTAAACCTACTGGCTGATCATGATTTGAGCCTGGGCCAAATTTCCTATCGCCTAGGTTTCGCCAACCCCTCCGCCTTTCAAAAAGCCTTCAAGCGCTGGACTGGAGTCACCGCAAGCGAGCACCGCAAACGCCTGCTCCAATTGCAAGACAAACACGTAGAGCGCGGCAAGCTAGAGGTTGGACGCTGGCACAGCGAACTCCAAGGGTCTGCGCTCGAGGCCGCAATAACGCGTAAGTTGGACACGCTGAGCAGTTTCAATTTAGAGCTGATGCACTGGCTTGCCTGCTTGGCAAAAGAGCACGTCTGCGCGAGCTTACAACTGCTATCGCACGTCAGCGGTTACTCAATCGCCAGGCTCTCAATCTACCTTTGGCCGGCTCAGCAACAACAGCTGATCAGCCTGCAAGAGGGAGAGGCCTCTGGCGATACTCAAATTCAGCTGCACCCGGCCACACTCAGTGACACACTGCTCTGTGGCCACAACCCCCAACAGCTCAGCGCGCGCCATTTCACGATTGCACTGTCACTCCTCAAACAAAACCAGCTGTCCCCCGGTCTCAACCACCTCAAACACTGCCCATTAGCGCAATTAGAGAGCTTACAACGCCACCAGCTGAGCGAGCAGTTAAGGCGCTTTCACACGCAGCATGAAACGCGAGAACCGCTGCTGCAGTCACAGTTGCTAAGTGTGCTCATCGCACTCAGTGACTTATCTGACGAGCCTCCCCGTGCGACACACTTGCGCCTTGAGCTACTCGCACTGGCCAGCGCACTCAACCACCGCGAGTCGTGTGAGGCACTGCTAAGCTGGCTTGACATGCGCCCCCTGCAACTTTCACAACAAGTACATCTGGCTATCTATCGCGCCCAGCACTTTAAAAATACCCGCCAATTTGAGCGCGCACTAGACAGCTTGCTAAAAGCCATCACAGACTGTGGTTTCCAGGAGATTGAAGATACGCCCAACAGTGCCTCACAGCATATTGCACAGCAGATTGAGCACTTGGAAAATGCACCGCTATTGATCGATGAGCACACGGAGAACACGCCAACACCGCTGATGCAACTGCTGCAGCAACTGACCTTGAGCGCACTTGAAGTTCATCGCCCACTGATCGCCGCTGTGGCTATCTGTCGCCTGTTGGACAGCTTAGTAGAGACCCCTCACAGTGGATTGAATGCCTTTGCACACTCACATTTTTCCTGGATGTGTAGCTGGTTTGGCGGCAACAGCAACGCCGCTCACCTTGCCGCACACAGAGCCTCACTGGCCAGTCGAGATCAAGACACGCAGCTCTACTTAGCGTGCCAACAGGTGCTGCACACTAGGGTATTACACTGGTTTACCCCACTGGGTGATATTGCTGCAAAGTACCACTCAGCACTTGCTGCGGTGGATGATGCCTCAACACCTCCACAACTGACGACACTGCAACTGGCGCTGTGTAGCGGTGCATCGATCTCAACAATTTACGCAGACAGCCTTATCCAAATTGCACACTACAAGAAAGCGGAAACGCCGCTCGAACTCAGAGCGTTGAGGGACTGCTGCCGCGCGCTAAGTGAAGGCGCCGAGCTAGAGACAACACAAGCTTTCTATAAGTTGTTCCACCGTTTCTACACCCTCGAAGAAGCGCAGTGGCCCGCCCTCTTCCCTTTAGCTGAACACGTTGAGCACAACGCGCCCAGCCATTTCATCACGACAGAGGCGAGTTTTATCAGCGTCATCATGCAGATTTACAGTGCGACACAGCCGATAGCGCCTCTGACGGCGCGGCGAATTGAAGCGGCCTTGGCGCGCTTTGAGATGTGGGCGCAACAGAGCCCTGAAAACTTCAGTGCCCCAAGCGCACTGGCCACTGCTGCCTACAGCGCCAGTACCAAACCACTGAACATCGCGATGCAGCACTTTGAACACGCACTGAGCGAGTTACACACCCGCGGTCATCTTCACCACCATATGATTGGCCACTTCTGTTATGCGAAGTTGCTCGCCGCTGAGTACCCACAATTAAGCGCCCTGTGCCTATCCCGAGCCCACGAGCTGCAAAAAACCTGGCTGGGAGAATCAACTGCGATTACGATTGACTCACACAGCAATCGGTAATACTGTTCACAGCTTAATGATCTTACCAGTTGAATAACAATAAATGCTCGAGCTAAGCCCCTGGAAAGTCCTAGTCGTCGATGATGATGACGGCATTCACAGCATCACGCGGATGGTTTTTCGCGGCTACACCTTTGAAGGGCGCCCGATAGAGCTTCTCAACGCACTGAGCGCAGTTGAAGCGCGCACTCTACTGGCGCAGCACCCAGATATCGCCGTCGCTATTCTGGATGTCGTGATGGAGACAGACCAAGCGGGATTAGAGCTTGTCACGCACATTCGCCAGAACACCGCAAACCGCGATATCCGAATTATTTTACGCACCGGGCACCCAGGCTTCGCCCCCGAAGCCGACGTTATCATCGAATACGATATCAACGACTACCTCAGCAAAGCAGAGCTCTCGGCTTCTCGCCTGCTCACCAGTGTCGTTGTAGCACTGCGCTCGTACCGCGACTTGCAGCAAAAATCCGGTGCGCCAACCGCGATAAGCTCCCCACTTGCAGCATCGCACGATGCACAGCCTTTATCCCTGAGCGGGACACAAATGCTGAGTGCAAAGCTCGAGCAGCAATTGCAGCCACTCAAGCGCGATTTACACCAGTTACAACAGCTCAGCCACAAGCCGATGGCGCAGGCGCTACTGGCACAGCTGGAGGCTAACTTAGACGATCTCGCGCTGGCTGCCACGGTGTTCTCGCCACTTGATACTGCGCACTCAACACACTTGAGCTGCGCTGAGATACTCGAGCGAACCAGTGCGTGCTATCTCACACGTGCACTGCAACAGGGATGGATTTTTGACTACACAGTGAATGATGATGCGCTCGAGCAACTTCGCTACCCAGCGCAACTGCTGCAACTGGTGTGCTCGTGCATAGAGTTATTGCTAAGTTGGGCGAACCCTAGCCAGATTTCACTCGAGGTTGAAGGCCGAGAAGATAAGGTAAGCTTTACATTTAGCACTGCGACAACAACAGGTGACGGCCCTTGGAGCCAATTACTGCAGGCGAACGCAGCATCACTGGCTGAAGCCCTAGGCGCAGGCCTCGAGGTTCAACAAGGCAAGGGAGTCCTTACCCTACAGCTCTAGCTCAACGCCTTGATTATACTTCACACGCTATGTTGCCCGCGCGTGATACGCGGGCAGGACATAACTCTCGCCAGCTCAGTCTTTAATCACAAAGACCGAACAATAAGCACGCTCGACAACTCGCGCCGAGACTGAACCGAGCAAGAATTCATTGATTTTGCTGCGCTGGTGCGCACGCAAGACAACCAAGTCTATTCCCTTGTTGCGCACGTACTTGTTAATTTCCTCGGGCGCGGACCCCTCAAGCACTTTGAGTTTAGGCTTGATGTCCTCAGGTAAATTCTCGCCAGTAAAGTCCATCAGGGCCTGAGCGACTTTTTTGAGTGCCTCATTGTGATCGCGCTCATTAAAAAAGCTTGATACAAGGTTGCTGTTAAAACCAGGTAACACAGTAATAATGTGTAATTCACTGCCGCGCTCTTGCACTTCACGCAGTGCAACTTTCAACGCATTCATACAGAAAGTCGGATCCTGTAAATCGACCGGCACTAATACTTTATTAAAAACCACTCTCTCACCTCTCTACTGTGAACTGACCAAGGCGGACCCTGAGCAATTCACTCCTTGAAAACTTACGCTTGAATCAAAACGGCCCCGAGCACCTTTGGTATCAATGCGTCGAGGCCTTGGCAACACTATTTCATCCGCTTAGGCGTTACTGGTTTCAGCGCTGTCCAGCGCCTTGTCAGCACCGCCTTGCGTATCGCGATAGCGTCTTCTCTGTACCACCACGATCAGTCCCAGTACTAGCAGCGCCGGAATATACATCAAGTGCTTAGGCAGATGGTCAACCGGGATCCAAGCTTTGAGTACGACTTGGTCATAGTCGAGTCCCGCGCTCTGCGCGACACTTTCATAGCCCACATCATCAACGATGTACTTACCATCATCGTCTACGATGATTGTCAGACCAGCACTTTCAAGCTTCTCAGTCGCACTACTGCCTTCGCCTACTGGGAGGATGACCACAAACTCACGCTCGTTACCCGCATCGTCCTCACCGAGCACAGTGAAGCGCATTTCTTCACCTGCTGGGGTGTTGGCAAGCTTCTGCTCAATCGCCGCAGGCCCTACCACATCGTAGCGTGGAGAGATCATATCCATCCAGTAGCCGGGTCTAAACAGCGTAAAGGCGATCAACAACAGAAGTACCGTTTCATACCAGCGGTTGCGGGCGAAGAAGAACCCCTGCGTGGACGCTGCAAATACCAAGATGGCAACAGTGGCGACAACGAAGACAAATATCCCCTCCAACCAGGTCACATCAATCAGCAGCAGATCGGTGTTAAAGATAAAGAGGAACGGCAGTGCGGCTGTACGCAAACTATAGAAGAAGGCGACAAACCCTGTCTTGATCGGTGCACCACCTGATACGGCAGCTGCGGCAAAAGATGCCAACCCCACTGGAGGTGTGACATCGGCCATAATACCGAAGTAGAACACGAACAAGTGCACGGCAATCAGCGGTACAATTAAACCGTTTTGCTGACCCAACTGTACGATGACCGGCGCCAGTAAAGAGGACACCACGATGTAGTTCGCCGTTGTCGGTAGCCCCATCCCCAGAATCAAGCTGAGCACTGCTGTCAGCAATAGCATCAGCATCACATTGCCCATGGAGAGGATCTCAACCAGTTCAGCCAATACAAGGCCGACACCTGTCAGCGAAACCGCACCGACGATGATACCCGCCGCTGCGGTTGCAATGCCGATACCTATCATATTGCGTGCACCGCTGATCAAACCGTCTAACAGCTCGTTAAAGCCCAACTTGAGCTTATCCATTACATCGTTACGCTTTCTAAAGAAAGCGAACAGCGGACGCTGCGTCAGCAGGATAAAGATCATCAAGGCGGTCGCCCAGAAAGCTGAAAGTGCAGGGCTTAGACGCTCAACCATCAAACACCATACCAGTACCACTACAGGTAAAATGTAGTGCAGGCCAGATTTGACAGTAGGACCTAGCTCAGGCAATTCGACGATAGGTGCATTGGGATCATCAATCTCAAGATCTGGATACTGCGCACAAGTCTTCGCAAGGTAGATGTAAATGGCCCCGAGTAACAAGCCGACAATCCAACTTGCCGCATCACCGGCAACCGGCTTGAGCCAGCCAAGACCGTAGTAGACCGCGAAAGCGACCGCCGAAATGGCAGCAAAGCCAAGCAGGAACTTAAAGATAAAGACCATGAATGGGCTCGGCTCTGAGCGGCGTGGAAGACCTTTAAGGTTCGCCTTCATCGCCTCTAAGTGCACGATATACACTAGGGCAATATAAGAGATCAGCGCAGGAATAAAGGCGTGCGTTACCACATCAAAATACGCCATATCCAAAGACGTCGCCATCAAGAAAGCAGCCGCGCCCATGACAGGTGGCATAATTTGGCCATTGACGGATGATGCAACTTCCACCGCTCCCGCTTTCTCAGCAGAGAAACCAACACGCTTCATCATGGGGATAGTAAAGGTACCTGTTGTCACCACGTTGGCAATCGAGGAACCCGAGATAAGACCTGTCATCGCAGAGGCAACAACAGCGGCTTTAGCAGGCCCACCGCGCAGGTGACCAAGGCTGGCAAAGGCGATCTTGATAAAGTAGTTACCGGCACCGGCCTTATCCAACAAGGCACCGAAAAGTACAAAGAGGAAGACAAATTTCGTTGAAACCCCCAGTGGTACCCCGAAGACACCGTCTGTGGAAATCCACTGATTATCAGCAACCGCGCCAAATGAGGCTCCCTTCCACGCCAGGATACCAGGCATACTCTGACCGCCGAAACAGTAGAGCAGGAAGATTGAGGCGACGATAGCCAGCGGCGGTCCCAGTGCGCGTACCGTTGCCGTCAGCAGTAAGATCATACCGACACAAGCCACACCGATATCTACACTGCTAGGGTTGCCAGGGCGATTGGAGAGCGACTCGTAAAAGACATAGAGGTAGGCTGAACAGCTGGCAGCGACAATAGCCAACAGCCAATCCATAGCAGGTATATAGTCACGCGGTGATTTCTTACCCGCTGGAAATGCAGTAAAGGCCAAAAAGATTGCAAAGGCCAAGTGAATGGAGCGCGACTCAGTATCGTTAAATACGCCGACACCGATAATAAAAGGTAGCGGGGATGCGATCCAGATTTGAAACAGTGCCCAAGCGAGAGCGACCCCGGCAAGTAATTTGCCCACGGGCCCTGACGGGCTGCGACCGCCTGTGTCTGAAGAGGCAACGAGCTCCTCTAATTCAGCACTTGTGGCTTGTCTAGGTTGAGTAGATTCACTCATGAAAAATCCTCAGTTACACGCTGTAAATTCTCGCCGCAATCCAAAGGACTCATCGTATTGATAGATAGCTTTGTTACATCAACGGCAAATAATTTTTATTATTTTCAAACTGATTTTGGAGAACCGTTATCGTTTTAAAGTGAGAGTTGTGAAAATGAGTGGCACAGAGGCCACTCACAGTAGAAGTGGGCTTACTTCATCAAGCCTGCTTCTTTGTAGTACTTAACCGCACCGTCGTGTAGAGGCGCAGACAAGTTGTTAACAATCATGTCTTCTTTCTTCAGGTTGTTGAACGCTGGGTGCAACTTCTTGAAGCGCTTGAAGTTATCAAAGACAGACTTAACCATGTGGTACATAGTTTCTTCACTTGTCGCTGTAGAGCTAACGAAAGTTGCACCAACACCGAATGTTGTTACATCAACGTCTGTACCTTTGTACATGCCCGCAGGAACTGTTGCCTTAGCGTAGTAGGCGTTGTCTTCGATCAACTTATCAATAACAGGACCGCCAACAGGGATCAAAGAAACGTCACAAGATGTGCTTGCCTCTTTAATTGAACCGTTCGGGTGACCTGCTGTGAAGATAATAGCATCGACGTTGTTATCGCAAAGCGCTTGTGCCTGCTCTGAAGATTTCAATTGAGAAGCCAATTTGAAATCATCCATTGTCCAACCCATTTTATCCATCACAATTTTCATTGTGCCTAGCTGGCCTGAACCTGGGCTACCAACGTTGACTCGCTTACCTTTAAGGTCAGCAAACGTCTTTATGCCTGAATCTTTACGCGCGACAACAGTGAACGGCTCGCCGTGAACTGAGAAAACAGCACGTAGATCTTTGTAAGCGCCATCGGGGAACTGATCAGCATTGGTACCGTTGTAGGCGTGGTACTGCCAATCTGACTGGGCAACACCCATGTCTAGGTTTCCAGCGCGGATACCGTTGATGTTCTTAACGGAGCCACCTGTAGTATGGGTACACTTGATGCCGTGATCTTTGGTTTTCTTGTTTACCAAGCGGCAGATAGAACCACCTACTACATAGTAAACACCTGTTTGACCACCGGTTCCGATAGTAACGAAAGTCTCATCTGCCGCCTGCGCAGTTGCCGACAGAGACGCCGCGATAGCAACACTGCAAGAGAAAGTGGCAGCGGCTAACTTATTTCTGAGAGATGTTGTATTAAAAGACATAAGAACCCTTGTTATTGTTATCTAACTGCGAGAGTTAGTTATTTAAGTTTCAGCGTTAGCGACAGCATCCTATTGTCGAACGATGATCGGGATATGCTTGCCAGACTAGCGGCGCAGACCACTACCCCCCGTGCAAGTGAAGGCTTAAAAAAATCGACCTAACCACTGAACGTGGATAGATCGACCAAACTTATTAAGCTTGGAACAAGAGTAACTACCGAGATAAAAACAGCAGCAACTTTACGCGCCAAAAAAACATCCTTACGTGCCATTTTAGATAGCACCGTCTTAGGTCCGATAAGTAAAACACCCAAGCCCCTGTGCCAGGCCTGCAAACACACGCGCAATTCACACTAGAAAACCCACTACATCTTTGTTATGTATGGGCTCTCTTTTTTGGGTATCTCTCTATGTCTTTCAGCGCTCGTTTCAAATCCTATCGACAGCAAAACCCGCTGGCGATCAAACTCTTGGCCGCGATCATTTTGTGTAGCTCGCTCATCACGCTACTCTCGACCCTGGCACAGCTCTACTTGGAGTACAATTACGAGCGCAACTCCATCGACGAGCAAATTCAGCAGGTAGAGACCACGACCTTGCCAAGTCTGGCGAACAGCTTGTGGGAAATAAGCCCGGGGCAAATTCAACTGCAGCTAGAGGGAATTCGCCAACTGCCGGATATCGAATTTGTCGCGCTGGACACGCCCTTTAACGAGTACTACAGCAGTGGTGAGCGCCCTGTTTCGGCCGTCATAGAAAGACACTATCCTCTCGAGCACACTACACTAGAGCGCGATTACCAATTGGGCACCCTCCAAATCGCAGTGAGTTTAGACCAACTCTACAGCCGGCTGTGGAACAAAGCCTGGTTTATCCTCTTTACCCAAGGGGTGAAAACCTTCTTTGTCTCAATTTTTATCTTGAGTATTTTCTACCACTTAGTAACCCAGCATCTAACGACTCTGGCAACTTATGCAAGGCGTTTGAAACTCGACAAACTCACCACGCCACTGAGCCTTCGCAGGCGCAGCAAGAGCGCAGATGAGCTCAACGAGGTCGTGCTGTCGATCAACACGATGCGCGAGAGTATGCTCGAAGATATGAACCGACGCGCCCAAGCAGAACAAGCGCTGGAGCAACTCAACCGCGAACTCGAACAGCGCGTTGAACAGCGCACCGGCGAACTCGCCCAGAGCAACCGCGAACTCCAAGAGACATTGGAGCGCCTACAGCGCACTCAACAGCAGTTGGTGCAGTCCGAGAAAATGGCAGCCCTTGGCAACCTTGTCGCAGGTGTCGCCCACGAAATAAGTACCCCAATTGGTATTGGCTTTACCGCAGCCTCTCTGCTTGAGCAGCAAGCCAAGCAAGGCGAGGGAGAAATGGCGATGCTCACCTTGGAAAGCAGCCAGATGATACGTCAAAATTTAGAGCGTGCCGCACAGCTTATCAGTGCCTTTAAGCAGGTCTCTGTAGATCAGTCTAGCGAGAAGCGTCGACCGTTTTTTGTCGATGACTACCTCAGCGAGATAGTGCGCTCACTCCAACCAAGGCTGCGTGAGCAAAACCCATCGATTCAGATAGCGTGCGAGCGCACCCTCTCCCTGGATAGCTACCCTGGGTGCTTCTATCAAATTTTTAATAATTTGATCATCAACTCGCTGATCCACGGCTTCGATGGCCAGCGCGGCGGCGCTATCGAAATCAACGTGGTGGCGGATACTCAAGAGGTGGTTATTCACTACCGCGACAACGGCTGCGGGCTAGATCAGAAGTGGCGCCGCGAGGTGTTCGATCCGTTCGCAACCAGCAAGCGCAGCTCTGGCTGTAGTGGACTGGGCATGCACATCACCTACAACCTGATCAGCCAATTACTGCACGGTGACATTCGCTGCTTAGAGAGCAGTGAGGGTGCTCATTTTGAGATCCGTATTCCGCGCGAGCTCCCGCCACAAACCTTTGCTCAGTGAGCTACTCGATCAACCCCACTTCTTTAAAATAGCGTCTCGCCCCGCGGTGCAACGGCGCTGCGAAAGGGCCTGTGGCCATTTCTTCAGGGTCGAGTCGTGCAAACGCCGGGTGCAGATGACGAAACTGCTCTAAGTTTTCCATTAACGTTTTAACGATGGCATAGGCGGTCTGCTCTGGGAGTCGGCTGCTGGCAATAAGCATCGCATTAACCCCAAAGGTCTGCACAGATTTGACATTGCCGCGGTAGATAG
>JBMZCU010000084.1:0-10389 GCA_049613705.1 Pseudomonadales bacterium
CGGCGTTAGACGTTCCCGGCTCAACCCTGTCGCACCACATCACTCGACTGGTCTCGGTGGGCTTAGTGGTGCAGCGCCGCGAGGGGCGTACCCTCTACTGTGTGCCGCAGTACGACCAGCTCAATACCTTAGTCGACTTTCTCAAAGAAGAGTGCTGCGCCGACGAGTAGCTGAGGCCAAATCGAGTGGGTTACTCCAGCTCGATCACTCTATTCACGTATTTCAGTAGTTTCGGGTTGTGGCTGATCAGAATCACACTGCGCTCGCGCATCAGCTGCCACAAACCCTGGATCACTTGTTTTTCATTAATGCTGTCCAACCCCTCTGTCGGTTCATCGAGCAAGAGTACGGGAGCGTCTTTAAGCAGTGCTTGAGCAATTTGAATACGCCGTGCTTGGCCGCCGGAGAGTCCGCGCCCGGCTTCACCAATCCAGGTATCTAAGCCCTCGGGTAACTGCTCGATAAACTCGCGTGCCGCTGCTCGCTCACAAGCCTCTAATAAGTCTTTTTCAGTGGCCTCCGGGTTGGCGAGTAGTAGGTTGTCGCGAATCGTTGCACTGAACAGATACCCGCTTTGCGAGACCAGCGAGAGCTGAGCGCGCAGTGAGTCTGCGCTGTACTGAGCAATATCACAGCCATTGAGTAACACACTGCCTCGAGGCGCGCTGTAAAACCCTTGTAGCAGCTGCATAAACGTCGATTTGCCGCAGCCACTGGGGCCTTTTAAAGCCACTTTTTCACCGGCAGAGAGCTCGAAACTCAGGCCTTTTAACACAGGAATATGCGCAGCGCTTGGGTAACTAAAATGGAGCTCTTCAACGCGCATCGGCAGTACGGCTTGCTGCACAGGGTTAACAGGTTCTACTCGCACAGGCTGTTGTTCGGTAAGTTCAAATACGCGTCGCGCAGCTGCGAGTACAGCACTGAGTTGCAACAGCGCCTGTGGCAGGGGCAGTACGAGGTCGAATGCGGCGAGGCTGAGCAGCAACAGCATCGGCAGTTGGCGCAGGTCAATGAGGTTTTCGTGCAGGCTTTGCCCTAACAGTATCAAGCCTGAGAGCAAAGTGAATTGTACGACAGTGGCGGCGATGGCTTGGCTATTCGCGCCAAGAGTGTTGAGCGATGATTGTGTCTGAGCGAGGGTTTCACTGTGCTGCATCACAATCGCCTGTTGGCGCTCGACGGCAGCGTAGATGGCGAGCTCGCGTGCTCCTTGTAGCCCTTCTAGCAGTGCACTGTTTAACGCTGCCTGTTGCGCTGGTAGTTGCGCACCGAGCGGTTTGGCACGGCGGTAGGCCCAGTAGGGAAGTGGCAGAGCGATCACAATCAGCGCCATTAGCACTAAGTGCGCAAGGGGCGGCAAATAATAAAAGAGTGCCAGGTAGACACAGGGAACAGCCACAAGTGCGACTGCGCCAGGCACCAGTAAGCGCAGGTAGAAGTTGTCGAGCTCTGCTATATCCTCTTTGAGGCGGCTGAGCAGTTCAGCGCTGCGATAGCGCTGCAGTGCGGCAGGTGCCAGTGGCTCAATCCGCTGGTAGAACCAGCTGCGCAGTTCAGTCAACATCAAGAGGGTTGCGTTGTGGGTAACCAGTCGCTCAGCGTAGCGCCCGGCTGTGCGGGTAATCGCTAGAAAGCGGATCGTACCTGCCGGGGTAAAGTAATTCATGTGCACCCCGGCAAGCCCTGCGCTAGCCATGGCTGTGATGAACCAACCTGACACTGCCATCAGAGCGATATTGGCCAGTGCTGTGAGCAGTGCAAGCAAGATACCCAGTGTGAGCCAGAGCCAGTGAGGTCGGCACAGCTGCAGCAGTTTGCAACACAGCTCTAGGGAGCTCATGGCAGGTTTCATATGGCGGCCTCTACGAGGGCTCGATAGCGTGGGCAGCGAGCGATCAGTTCAGCGTGTGTACCGCTGTCGATGAGGGCGCCGCGATCGAGTAATGTGACTGACTTTGCTTGCGAGGCGCTGTGCAGGCGATGAGTATTGACGATCACTAGATGTTCAAGGCTGTAGGTGTGCAGCGCTTTTTCTATCCACAGCTGAGAGTCGCTATCTAGCTGTGCACTGGGTTCATCGAGAATCAGGACAGGGGCGCGTTTGAGGAGTGCGCGCGCCATCGCAATGCGCTGTTTTTGCCCTCCTGAAATGCTCGTGCCACGCTCTTGTACGCAGTGCTGCCAGGCGCCTTCTAGCTGCTCGATAAACTGATCTACCCCGGCCTCACGCGCGGCGGCGAAGACCTCGTCATCAGTGGCGCAGGGTTTGGCGAGTCTGATGTTTTCCAGCACTGTCGTACACAGCAGCTGCGGATTTTGCGGCACAAAAGCGAGCTGCGCGTGCCAGCTATTTATAGCCAGGCTGGCTAATGGGTAGCCGTCGGCGAAGATCTGCCCGGATTGTGGTGAAATAAAACCGAGTAGTAAATCGTTGAGGGTGCTTTTGCCAGCACCGCTCGGGCCTGTGATGATGTGTTGACCCGGGCCTTCAAAGCAGGCGTTGATGTCGCGCAGCACCTCATTGCCCTCAGTGCCTGGGCAGTGGCTAAAACTCACGTTTTGCAGCTCGATGCGCGAAACTTTGGCTGTTGGCACCACCTGAGTTTGGCATGTGGGCGCTTCGGCGCTGAGAATCGGCAGCATCTGTACGCTGGCTTCAACACCTTTCATTTTGTCGTGATAGACCGCTCCTAACGTGCGAAAGGGGAGAAAGAACTCGGGGGCAAGCAAGAGCAGGGTAAAGCCAGTGGCAAAATCGAGTTCGCCCCAAAAGAGCCGGAAACCCACAGTGACAGCTACTAACGCTACGCTTAAGGTGGCGAGAAATTCCAGCGCCAGTGAGCTAAGAAAGGCGACTTTGAGTACGGACAAGGTGCTGCGTCTGTACTTATCACTGATCTTTGCGATGGCCTGACCTTCGGCGCGGCTGGCGTTGAAGAGTTTGAGCTGTGCTATGCCCTGCAGGATATCGAGAAAGTGATTGGCCAGGCGGTTGAGTTGCTGCCAGTGCTTTTGGTTGAGCTGCTCTGCTTTGAGTCCGATCAATATCATGAAGAAGGGGACAAGTGGTGCGGTGACAATAAAAATCAGCCCGGTGAGCCAGTCCAGTGGCAGCACCAGTGCAAGTATCGCAAGCGGCACGATGGCGCACAGTGACGCTGCAGGCAGGTAGCGGGCGTAGTACATTTCCAGCGCTTCTACCCCGGTGTGGAGCAGTTGGCTCAATTCAGCGCTGGGTGTACTGGCAATGTAGTGCGGGCCCAATGCCTGTAGTTTTGTGTAGAGCTGGCGGCGCAGCACTTGCTTGATCTGCCGTGCACCCTCAAAAGCTAAGCGCTCGGCGCTGCGATTGAGCACCACCCGTACAAGCATAACAGTGGCGAGCGCACTGAGAGGCGCTATCAACTGCTGCCAAGGCTCAGCGGCGAACACCAACTGGTTGACACAGTGAGCCAGCAGTACAGCTTGTGCGATCAGGGCAATCCCTGAAAGGGCGCTGCAAAGTGTGCTCAGCGTGAGCTTGGGTGCACCGTGGCCGCGCTGAGACTTTAGCCATCGCTTCGCCGTGGCGAGTGCCGCTTTATCGGTGTGCACTTAGCCTATCTCAGTATCACTGGCAGGTTTTTCATCGTCGGCTACGCTGTGCTGGTGTTGCTCCATCTCGTACCACATCACATTGATGATGCCGAAAGCGCAGGCCAGTAGGACCCCTAAAATCCAAGCAAAATACCACATAGTTAACTCCTTCTAGTAAGCGCTGTGATTGTTGTCGGCAATTTCTTGCACGCTGACACGGCGCCACATTTTGATATAGCACCAAGTGGTGTAACTGATCACAATAGGCAGCATCACACTGACTACAACCAGCATTACATTGAGTGTCATCTCACTGGAGACGGCATCCCACAAGGTCAAGCTGCTGCTCAAATCTGAGCTCGATGGCAAGACAAAGGGAAACAAGGTGGCAGCGGTGGTCGCAATGATCAGGGCCAACATGGCACAGCTGCACAAAAGTGCCCTAGCCTGGCGTCCGGTGCGGCTGCACCACAGCGCTAGCAGGGTAAAAGCGACCGCCGAAATTGGCAGCGCCATAATCGCGGGATAGCGTACGTAGTTGGCAAACCACCCACCCTGCTGGGCACTGACGACTTTGTTGAGTAGATCCGGTTGAGCGTTGAGTGCGCTGATGTGATTGAGAATGTAGCCGTCGATTTGGGTGAGATAGATGCCGCCGGCGGCAAAACAGACCAGCAGCAACACGCCGCTACACAGTGCAATTGGGTGTGCGCGCGCGGCCACAATCGTATCTGCGCGCAGCTGTAGCCAAAGTGCGCCGTGAAAAACCACCATCGCTAAGCTCATCACACCGCAGATCAGCGCGAAGGGGTGGAAGAGCGAGAAAAAGGAGCCGCTGTAGCTCACACGCAGCAGCTCGTCAAAGGCAAAGGGCGTGCCGAGGAAGATGTTGCCCACAGCGACACCAAAGACCACAGGTGGCACTGAGCTGCCCACAAAAAGGGCCCAATCCCAGTTGTTGCGCCAGCGCGGTGAGTCGATCTTACTGCGGTAGTCAAACCCCAGCGGGCGCAGAAAGAGTGCGAAGAGCACGAGCATCATCGCAAAGTAGAAGCTAGAGAACGCAGTGGCGTACACCCTTGGCCAGGCGGCAAAGAGTGCGGCGCCAAAGGTAATAAACCACACTTGGTTGCCGTCCCAGTGAGCACCCACAGTGTTGATGACAACGCGGCGCTCGTTGTCGTTTTTAGCGATGAAGGGCAGCAGCGTGCCGACACCCATATCCATGCCGTCAGTGATGATAAAACCGATGGCGAGCAGGCCGATGATGCACCACCACAGCAGCTTAAGCGTTTCGTAATCAAACATAATCTCTCTCCTTAAATGCTGCTGTGCATGCCGCTTTGATCTGTGCGCGGCTGCTCGAAGTGATACTTGCCAGTGTGCAAGCTACTGGGCCCTAGGCGTGCGAACTTGAACATCAGCCAGAACTCGATGACAGCCAATATGGTGTAGAAGACAATGAAGCCAACCATACTGGTGAGAACATCCGAGGCGCTGAGGCTGGAAGTGGCCAAGAACGTTGGTAGCACCTCGCTGATTGCCCAGGGTTGGCGGCCGAACTCGGCGACGAACCAGCCCGTTTCGATCGCGATCCATGGTAGGGGAATACCGTAGAGAGCGGCGCGCAGTAGCCAGCGTTTCTGCTCGATTTGACGCTTGGCGTTGTAGTAGAAAGACAGCGCGAAGATGATCAGCAGTGCGACGCCGCAGCCGACCATGACGCGAAAGCTAAAGAACAGCGGCGCTACAGGTGGGATGGAGTCCTTAGCTGCCATCTCAATCTGTTCCGGTGTCGCATCGACCACATTGGGGGTGTAGCGCTTGAGCAGTAAGCCGTAACCTAAATCAGCTTTGTATTGCTCGAACGTGGAGAGGTTAAAAGTGGTTTTTTCGCCGGCGCGTAACTTAATCAGGTACTCATAGGCAATCATGCCGCGCTCTATCTTAGCTTTGTGCTTTTCGCGTAAATCGCTGATGCCCTCGACTTCGCCATCGAGTGAGCGCGTCGCTATGATTCCCAGCGCGTAGGGGATTTTGATCGCGTAGTCAGTGCTCTGAGTTTCCTCGTTGGGTAGGCCGATAGCCGTGAAGGCCGCAGGAGCTTCCTCGGTGTGCCACTCAGCTTCAATGGCGGCCAGTTTAACTTTTTGCACTTCGCCGACTTCGTAGCCGGACTCATCACCCAGCAAGATGACACACATAATAGAAGCCAGGCCGAAACCGGCGGCGACCGAGAAGGAGCGCTTGGCAAAGGCGATATCGCGCCCTTTGAGCAGGTAGTAGCTGCTGATGCCCAGCACAAACATAGAGCCTGCGACGTAACCGGCGGAAACGGTGTGGATAAACTTCACTTGGGCTACAGGGTTAAAGATGATTTCGCTGAAGCTGGTCATCTCCATGCGCATGGTCTCAAAGTTGAACTCGGCGCCTATAGGGTTTTGCATCCAGGCGTTGGCCACCAGTATCCACAGCGCAGACAAGTTAGTGCCTATGGCCATGAAAAAGGTGACGGCCAAGTGCTGGCGCTTGCTCAACCTGTCCCAGCTGAGAAAGAACATGCCGACTAAGGTAGATTCAAGGAAGAAAGCCATCAGCCCCTCGATCGCCAGCGGGGCGCCGAACACGTCGCCGACATACTGGGAGTAGTAGGACCAGTTTGTGCCGAACTCGAACTCCATCGTCAGGCCTGTGGTCACACCCAGCGCGAAGTTGATGCCGAAGAGTTTACCCCAGAACTTGACCATGTCGCGATAGATCTCGCGGCCGGTCATGACGTAAACCGCCTCCATGATAAAGAGGATCCAGGTCATTCCAATCGTCAGTGGGACAAACAGAAAGTGGAACAGTGCGGTGATGGCAAATTGCCAGCGCGAGAGATCAACCAGGGCTTCATCTATCATAGTGATACCTGCTTTCGAAGAGCTGAACTAGCACCACCTGAGCCGTATGGTGGGGCTGAGAGAGTGCTCTCATTAGTAAACCTCGCCCTAGAGGCGAGCTGAGGGGCATATCTAGTAAGGTCTGACGTATCTGGCTTCACAGCAATGTGCCAGAACTAGGTGATACTTGATTGCAAGTAGCGCAGATAAAATCATAGATCATTAGAGACGCCCTTGGGCTTAATCAATTGATCTTTGATGCTCAGCACTTTGCTGACACCGGCGCCAAGCTTCATCAGAGTGTTGAGTTTGTCTGGGTCTAGGCGCTGTAGTTCTGCGGACCACTGGGTGACGGTTTCTAGCAAATCGTGGATCTCACGCATTTTCGCCTGCGCGTAGGCGTCGCTGTCATTTTGCGGGTTGTCCAACTGCAGGTTGCGCAGCAGCGAGAGAGTTGGATCCATCTCGCGCTTGCGCCGCTCTTCAAAGACGCGGTTCGCCATATCCCAGATGCTGCCTTTCGGGCTGTAGTATTCTTTGCGATCCCCAGGGATATGACTCAGGCTGATCAACTGCCATGACATCAGTTCTTTGAGTCCCATACTGATATTGCCGCGCGAGACATTGAGTGCCTCGCCAATTTGATTGGCATTGAGTGCTTTATCACTGACCACTAGCAGTGCGTACATCTGGCCGACTGTACGGTTAAAGCCCCACTTACTGCCCATTTCACCAAAGTGATAGACAAAGGCTTCGATTTTTTCCGACATTTGCATAGGTTTTTCCGACGGGATACGTAAGTAAGTTCTTTCTGAATTTTCAGTAATTTTTGAAAGTTTAGAATTGAGCTTGATCTCTGTCAATGAATTTTAGCGCTGTGCTGGTTTTGTGTTCCGTTTTTGATTGATCGCATTGCGCCATGCTTTGCCAGGCGCTAGGCGTTTGACTTTGCCTGATGATGCAGTAACTATGTTGCGCTGAATGAGTGGTTAGGAATAAGGAGATATCCGGTGAGTGATGTAGCAAGTACACAGCGATTGAAGGTGGGGTTAGCGCAGATTGCCCCAGTGTGGTTAGATCGAGAAGCGACCTTAGCTAAGGTGGTCGCCAAGATTGAGGAAGGTGCGGCACAGGGTGTCGAGTTGATGGCGTTCGGCGAAGCACTGGTGCCGGGGTATCCCTTTTGGGTCTCTTTGACAGACGGTGCGCGCTTCAATGCGCAAGACCAGAAAGAGCTTCATGCGCACTACATGGACCAAGCGGTTCAGATTGAAGCGGGCCACTTGCAGGGCGTGTGTGCAGCGGCGGCCGCGGCGAATTGTGCGCTCTATCTGGGTATCATTGAACGCGCAGCTAATCGAGGTGGTCACAGCTTGTACTGCACTATGGTCTACATCGATCAACAGGGACAGATACAGTCGGTGCATCGCAAGTTGATGCCGACGTACGAGGAGCGACTGACCTGGGCACCGGGCGATGGCAACGGTTTGCGCACCCACCGTTTGGGTGCTTTCACCCTGGGCGGACTCAACTGCTGGGAGAACTGGATGCCGCTGCCGCGCGCGGCACTTTATGGCATGGGCGAGGATTTACACGTCTCCATCTGGCCCGGTGGCGAGCACAATACGGGTGATATTACGCGTTTTATCGCCAAAGAAGGGCGCTCGTTCTCTATGGCTGTCAGCGGTCTGATGCGGGTAGAAGATTTTCCAGCTGACACACCGCATTTATCTGCCATAATCAATGGGCTGGACGGCCAGACTCTGCTGGCCAGTGGTGGCTCCTGTCTAGCGGGGCCTGACGGTGAGTGGATCATTGAGCCGCAGTGCGCTGAAGAGGGGCTCTACACGGCGGTGGTTGATCATGCACGGGTGCGCGAAGAACGGCAAAATTTCGACCCCGTCGGGCACTATTCACGTCCAGATGTCACGAAGTTGAGTGTGGATAGAAGACGTCAAGCGACCATTGAGACGATTGACTAGGCATTGATTGTTCGCGGTACCGCGGTGTACCGCAAAGTGTTCTCATGCTGTTTTGGGTACCCGCTTTGTTGTTCGGCCCCTCATAGAAGGTGTAACCAAAATGGATGAGTTATGTGCGCTAGAGTATTTCTGAGGTCTTTAAAACTGCTGTTCGCAGCGGCCCTGTTTTGTGCTGCGAGCGCATACGCCCAGCGCACTATGCTGGTCATTCAGAGTTTTGAGCCCAGTTTTCGCTGGGATATCGACTACCGCGAAGGGTTAGCGCAAGAAGTTGAGGCCGATTATCGCTTTGAATACTTCTCACTCTTACCCTCCTCCCATACCCGCGCGGAGCGCAGCGATCGAGCAGCACTCGCCTGGGAGCGCTACTTAGCTCTGGCACCGGATGTTGTGGTGCTGGGCGATGACGATGCTCTGTCGCAATTGGCGTCGCGCTTTGTGCGTGTACCCACACCCGTGGTGTACCTAGGTATAAACAACAACCCGCGTCACTACGGCGCAGTTGGTCGCGATAACATCACAGGTATTTTAGAGCGGCCGCTGCTCAAGCGCTCTATTGTCGAACTGTCCAAACTGGTGAAAATGCAGCGCGTGCTACTGCTGTTTGATGACAGTTTGTCTTCGCGCGCGGTGCAGCAGGAAGTGTTTTACGGGCGCAGTAGCCTCAGGGTGTTGGGTATAGAGCTCGAGTTGGTACTCAGCTCTGAGCTGGATGAGTGGCGCGCTGCAGTGCAAGGTGCTGCAGCGCAACATTACGACGCGCTGTTCCTGGGGTTCCATCAAGATATATTTGACCGCCAGGGGAGACATATCGAAGGCGAAGCGTTACTCGCCTGGGTCAGTGAACATGCCAGCGTGCCACCTTTTACGTTTTATGATTACGCCGTTGGCGAGCAGGGCACCATAGGTGGCTTTGTGATTTCTGGTAAAGATCAGGGCATTGCCGCTGCTAAGGTGATCAATCAAATCGATGCCGGGACCCTGCCCGGATTAATTTTCCCCTCGACTGAGCTCAAGGGGCGTTTGATGTTCAGTAGCTCTCAACTGCAAAAATGGGGTATCGCGCTGGCGAAAGTACTCAGTCAAAATGCGGAGTTAACGGATTAGGCTTCTCATCTTATAGGTGCTTCGCAGGCGTGCTAAGCTAGGTGCTTTTGTTCGGGGTATGCCATGACAGCGAGCTCGTCGTGCCGCCAATCAAGTGCAAGCGCTAACCAGTCGAGTGTGCGCCGCCACAATCAGCGTTTGATCCTATCAGCCATTCGCCGCGCAGGTACGTTGACTAAAGCAGATCTGGCAGCATCGACAGGGCTGACTGCCCAATCGGTGACGGTTATCGTGCGCGAACTGGAAGGCGCTGGTTTGCTGGTGCGAGGTGCGGCGCACAAAGGGCGGATCGGTCAGCCTTCGATCCCACTGGCGATAAATCCTGAGGGCGCTTTCAGCGTGGGGCTGAAGATAGGCCGTCGACGCAGTGCCTTGGCGCTGGTGGATTTTGGTGGTCGTATCCACAAGAGTGCAGAGCTTTATCACCGTCTTCCAACACCGCAAGGTATCTTTGATTTTGTGGCGTCCCAGTGGTCAAATATGCTGGCGCCCCTGTCGAGCGAGCAAGGTGTAGATTTGCTCGGGCTAGGTGTCGCTATGCCGTTTGAACTCTGGCAGTGGGCCGAGCAAATGGGCGCCCACGCTGAGCAAGTGATGGCCTGGAAACAGGTTGATATCGCCCGTGAGCTAACGACTCTGACTGGGTGTGAGGTGAGCGTGGAAAACGATGCGACCAGCGCCTGCGCGGCTGAATTTGCGTTCGCCAGCACGCCTCGCACGGCGAGTTTTGGCTATCTGTATATCGGGTATTTCATCGGTGGTGGAATTGTCTTAAACGGCACTGTTTTTGCCGGTTTAGCGGGTAATGCGGGGGCTTTCGGTTCAATGCCGGTGAGGGC
>JBMZCU010000084.1:10399-10625 GCA_049613705.1 Pseudomonadales bacterium
ACTGCGCATCGCTGGCCTTGCTGGCGCGGGACATTGAAGCGCGAGGCGATGCCAGCGAAACACTGTGGCAAGGTGAGTTGGCCTGGTCAGAATACGCCGGGTTGGTCGATGCCTGGATAGCAGCTGTCAGTTCGCCCATCGCCGAGGCGATTGCCGCCAGTTGCAGTGTGATTGATTTTCAACACTTTGTGATCGACGGGGCTTTCCCGAGTGCCGTAAGAGCGGC
>JBMZCU010000085.1:0-10621 GCA_049613705.1 Pseudomonadales bacterium
TAGCGGCCAATGCGATCAACTCGCGCCAATAAACCTCGGGGTAGTGCTTGTCTGCGCGGGTGGTCGAGTGATTGAATACAAGGTAGTCACCAGTACCACTTTCAAAGTGCGCCCTGATACCATAATCTCCTCGCTTTTGCCGGACTTCGTAATGTAGAGCCTTGGCAAAGAGCTGGCGAATGCGCTCTACTGCGTGCTGCTCTTTGGAAATAGCGTAGCTATGCTGATAGAACTTAGACGCTAAGGGCTCTTTGATGCTCTGCCTGTCATAACCGTGAACATCACCTTGCGCTTGGGCCGCCACTAACACTGCACTTTTGATCAACCCTTGTGCATCAATCACAGCCTCGTATTCCTCTAGCTGCAGCTGGCGCCGATACTCGGCCCACTCACCGCTGCACCAAGCTTTAAGTGGTGCTTTACGCCAACGGCGGATCGACACAGGTATAACCCTATCTACACTGCTGTGCCACTTAGGGATATCTTTGAAACCCTCTTCAACAACCCAGTCAAAGCGAATATCAGCAATCGCATTACTCGCATCCGTCAGCGCCGGTAAAGTATGCACGATATCCCCCATAGAAGAGGTTTTCACTATTAGTACTTTCACTGTGTTATCACCGTCATTGCGCGACTGAAGATCTCCGCTGGAGCGATATCTATCATACTCTGATGATAGCCCTGCTCTCCGTCGGCACGTCGAATCTTTATAAAGCCATCGATCAACCGCACAACTTGTGCATCATCACTCAAAGGCGGCGTGAACTCAGGACTTGTAGGCCCGTAAAGTGCTATCAAGGGCGTATTTACAGCCGCAGCCATATGCATCAACCCTGAGTCATTACTGACAACAAGCGATGCCCCTGCAAGAATATCGATTGCCTGCTCTAAGCGGGTATCACCTGCCAGTGCAAAAAACTGCGCAAGCTCCTCTGGCGATAACAGAGATGCAATTTGATCGACAGCTTCGCGATCTTTTGCCGAGCCCAAACACGCAACCTGATACCCCGCGGCTATGAGCATTTTTGCCAATTCGGCGAAATGATAGTGTGGCCAGCGCTTGGCGGGGCCAAATTCCGCCCCAGGGCAGAAAGCAATCAAGCGGCCTGCTGTGAGCCCCTTATCGGCAAACAGTGCCGCTTGGGCGTTCTCATCTACCCGGAGCTGCGGCCGCAGCACTGGTGACATCTGTTGTGCAGAACTCGGCTTTTTATCGGCTAGCGCTGCATAACGCTCAACCATCAATGGAAAAGCCGCTTTATCGAGTGCCCGAATATCAGTGAGCAAGCCATAGCGCATTTCGCCGCGCCAACCAGTGCGCACCGGAATGTTCGCCATCCAGGGAATCAAAGCAGACTTCAGTGAGTTGGGAAGCACATAGCAGCTATCGTAGGCTGCAACTTGCAGCTGCTTCGCAACCAACTTCCTAACCCCCCATTGCACTTTACCGTGCCCCACAGGCATCGCGATGGCCTCGCTGACTTCTGGCATACGCTGCAGCACTGCTCGACACCAATCCGGTGCCAGTACATCAATAGTACATTCTGGATAATTTGCTTTGAGCCTGCGCAGCAGCGCCTGACTCATTATCATATCGCCAACCCAAGAGGGGCTGACCACTAAAATTCTCATTGCCGCCCTAGTGCCAACTGAAGAGTAAAGTGATTTTTCGACCCGTTATCATACAAGAGATCACTCCCTAACCACAGTTTATCGCAAAAAAAATAGCCTTAACCAATTCCAATTGCAGATAGCGATGATTACAATCAGTGCTGTTTTTTTATCCCGCTAGAGAGTGCCCGCACTGTACACCGTTCACCGGTGTCACTGACACCGTTATCCGCAGGCCCTATCTACGCTTTTTTGTCTACATTTGGAGTGAACAATGGCTGCGTTCGGTACAGTTTTTATGCCAGAAATGGCAATTTCATATTTCGATGGCAAGGCCTGGAGCGAGAGCGAAATGGTCCCCAGCGACAGCCTTACATTTCACCCTGGCGCCCATGTACTACACTATTCAAGCACCTGTTTTGAAGGTTTGAAAGCCTTTCGCCACGCGGACGGCTCAATCAAGCTGTTCCGCATGGACAAAAACATCGAGCGCTTTGCTCAAAGCAGCCGTCTCCTGTCACTGCCAGAGCTTGATAACGCCGCGACAGCCAAAATGATTACCGATGTTGTCGCCAAGTTTGCCGACGAAGTGCCCGCACCGCCAGGTTCTATGTATGTGCGCCCTACTCATATCGGCACAGAGGCTTCAATCGGTAAAGCTGCAGCGCCCTCGGCAACCTCTTGCCAGTATATTTTGCTATCCCCTGTCGGCGACTACTTTAGTAGCGATGCAGGTACTTTGCGCCTACTTCTCGATGAGACGGGCATGCGCTGTGCACCGCACAACGGCATGATTAAAAGCGGCGGCAACTATGCCAGTGCGCTGCGCCCCATCATGCAAGCGCGCGAAGAGCACAAGGCCGATCAGGTTCTTTTCTGCCCTAACGGGGATGTTCAAGAAACGGGAGCAGCAAACTTCCTGCTCATTGACAACGATGAGATCATCACCAAGGCCCTCGATGAGAGCTTCCTGCACGGAGTAACCCGCGATTCCATTCTAACGCTGGCCAAAGACATGGGGATGAAAGTTTCAGAGCGCGAACTCACTGTCGAAGAGCTGCTCGAGCGCGCCAGCAAGCCTGGATGTGAAGCAGCCCTGTCTGGCACAGCCGCCGTGCTAGCGCCTGTTGGCACTTTTATTCACAACGGCCGTGACATTAAGCTGGGTGACACCACTGAAGGCCCTGTTACTAAAGCACTGCGTAAAGCAATGAACGACATCCAGTGGGGATTGGCTGAAGACAAGCACAACTGGCTATTCGACGTCTAATTCGACTGTCCAGTAACACCCTAGCACCACGCTCACGGGATGCTAGGGTGACCTTTCAACTTGGCATTTTACGCTGCCACAACTGACTTACTTTGTAACGCAGCTCCACCAACTCATCTGGGCTGATAATCGTCGACTGCTGCTGCATCGCCCGGCGGTGTCCGACAGAGCGAAAAGCCTTGTAAGCCTCACGCAACTGCTCGCAGTCTTTCACATCGAGTAACCCAGCTTCCTCTATAGCATCTAATATGCGGATATTGTCAGTGTACTTAATCAGTGCCGCCGTATCACAGCTGTGCGCTAAGCAGAGGTATTGCACTAAGAATTCAATATCGACGATACCACCGCGGTCCTGCTTCAGATTAAACTGCTGTGCCAACTCAGTATCGGAAGAGCCCAAGTGGCCGCGCATTTTTTCGCGCATCTCGCTGACTTGCTGTAACAATTGCGCGCCGTCTCGCCGCTGACTTAACACGCGATAGCGTACATCGACGAACTGCTCAGCTAGCGCTTCGCTGCCAACCACCACGCGCGCGCGCACTAGCGCTTGATGCTCCCACGTCCAGGCTTCCTCTGTCTGATACGCCTCAAATGCTTCTAGTGTACTAACCAGCATGCCGGAATTACCGGCCGGGCGCAGCCGCATATCGACCTCATAGAGTTGTCCACTGGCGGTAAACGTATTCAACATGTGAATAACTTTTTGCCCCAAACGCGTATAAAAAACAGAGTTAGCTATTGGCCGCTCGCCGTTGGTAAATTGATTAGAGTTAGCGCCGTGCAAAAACACCAGATCCAAATCAGAGCCGTAGGAAAGCTCTATACCGCCGAGCTTACCGTAGGCCACTACGATAAAGTTGCGACCGGACTCCACCCCTTCACTGTCGCAGGGCACGCCGTGTTTAGCGCTCAATTTGTGCCAGGCAAGATCGACTACCTGCTGCAAAATAGCTTCCGCCAGCCAGGTCAAGTAATCACTCACTTTCATAAGAGGCAGCGCGCCTGTTATATCACTGGCTGCCACCCGCAATAAATGAGCATGTTTGAAGTAGCGCAGGCTATCCATCTGTTGCTCTTCGTCATCTTCGGGCACGCGCAGCATTTGCTGGCGCAGCTCAGCATTAAGCTCATCCCGCTTTGGCGGGGAATAGAGTGTCTGTGGGGAAATGAGTTCATCGAGCAACACCGGCTGCTTACTCAACAATTCGGCAAACCATACACTCGCAGAACAGAGCTTAACCAATTGCTGCAGCGCATGAGGGTTTTCCGCCAGCAACACTAAATAGGCAGAGCGGCGCAGAATAGCACTGACCAGCGAGAGTACCCGCGCCAGGGTTTGCGTGTTCTCTGCCGCATTACTGACCTGCTCCAGCAGTGCGGGCATTACGGTTTTTAAGCGCTCCTGTGTCACTGCCTGCGCCAGAGACAGGCCTTTGGAATGGGCCAAATCCGAGATCAATTTCCAGGCATTAGCAGGCTCATCAAACCCTTTCTCCGTGCAAAAAGTGACAGCCTCCTCATCGCTAAAGCGCCCCTGCCACAACAGTAGCCAATCGCGATCTAGTTTCTCATCATCCGCTTCACTCTCCTGCACCGGCGCCAGTATTTCACCGAAGTGCTGCTGCACCTGTGCTCTATGGTGCTGCAAGTGCTCAATAAAGCACTCTGTATTTTCAAAGCCCAAACTGCAGGCGACACGCAACAAACCTATCGGCGAACTAGGCAACTCCTGAGTCTGTTGATCTGCAAGTGCTTGGATCGCGTGCTCGGTATTCCTTAAAAAGATGTAACTCTGCACCAGTGCCTTGGCAACCTCAACAGGTACACCGATGATTTCTGGCAACAGTGGTAAAATTGTCATCACTGAGCGCTGCTGCAGTCTACTGTCGCGCCCACCGCGTATCAGCTGGAATGCCTGCACAATAAATTCGATTTCGCGAATGCCACCCGAACCCAACTTCACATTGTTATCCAGCCCCTTGCGCCGCACTTCGCTGTTAATCATCGCCTTCATTTCACGCAGCGATTCAAATGCGCTGTAGTCAATGTATTTGCGGTACACAAAAGGGCGCAGCTGACGCATTAACTCTTGCGCTTGATCGCCCCCGCCGGCAATCACTCGCGCTTTAATCATCGCGTAGCGCTCCCACTCCCGACCGTGTTGCTGATAGTAGCTTTCCATCGCTTGAAAGCTGCAAGCCAACGGGCTGACAGAACCGAAGGGGCGCAGGCGCATATCGACCCTGAACACGAAGCCCTCTGCAGTTAGTGCATCGAGTGATTTAATCAGCTTTTTACCTAAGCGGATAAAAAACTCTTGATTCTCTAAACACTTGGCCGTCCCTTTAGTTTCTCCGTTTTCAGCAAAGCAAAACATCAAATCGATGTCAGAGGAAAGGTTGAGCTCATTGGCTCCTAATTTACCCATTGCGATGACTATCATCTGCTGTTCGCGGGTATTGCCCTCTACATCCGGCCTAGAGTGCGGCACACCCCAGCGCTGCGTCATCCAGTGGTAGTGCACGCCCAGCGCCTGCGCAACACAAGCATCGGCCAACCTGCTCAACTCGAGCGTGGTCTGTGTCATATCACTACTGCGGTTCAAATCGCGCCAAATCAAGCGCACCATTTCACGCTGGCGATAACGGCGCAGCCGCACATCTAACTCTTGTTCACTCTCAACATCTCGCAACATCTCGTTCAGCGATTGTGCGTAGTGGTTGGGCCTATACAGCGTGTTAAGATCACCGCTGTCGATCAGCTGCGCCAACATTTGCGGCCTGCGCACTAACTGCTCAACAGCAAAGTCACTCCCTGCGACTAAACGGCTGAGTTGGCTCAATTGCTGGACTGACATGTCAACACCTGAGAACGCCGGCTCCAGGCGCTGCCATTGCTGAGTAACATATTCGTGAAGCGGCTGCGGGATTTGCGCCAAGTCAACTTGATACATTGATCACATCCTCATTGATCGCGGGTGTTAAGTAGCGCAAAACCGCGCTGAGCTTTTGATATATCACTAGGTGCCAGCTGGGGTAACTCGCGGCGCAATGCATCCGCCAGCATCACCAGGGCTGCGGGGTCTCCCTCCAGCAGTTCGAGTTCAAGCTCTGCTATAGGTTCGGATAGCTGCATATCAGGCTTGCTCACTAACACTTGCCCTAGATCCAAGGCGACCTCTACGCAGTAGTGCTGCCCCTGCTCGCTTTTCCCCGTGCAGTGCCACAGCTGGCGCTCAAGATTTGTTTCAAACACAGGGTGAAGATCTGTTACAGCCACAGTTTCTGGCCAATGACTGCTCGGTAGGCGCGACAAATCCAATTCAGCGCGCTCAATGGGCCACTCCCACTCTAGGCGGCGATGTAACCCGTCAACGCTTTCACCTTTCGTTTTTAACGTCTGCAGATAGGCGTCGTCGCGCTGTCTGATGCGCAACGCCATCGCCAGGCGATTGAGCGCTAAATCAGCGGTATCGTAGTAGCAATTTCTCATCTGTTGGCGGCCTTTATACTCGGCATAATCCGCTAAAAAATGGCTCTCTAGCAATTTGTCCAGCGCTTCGAGCGGCCCAACTAACTTGATTTCTATTTCTTCGCTCATCTATTTATCTCTTCTATATCATCAAGATATTGCAAAAAACTCAAATTTTCTAAAAAGTTCGAGAAAAAAATGCCGATTTGCAGCTATTTTTACTACAATTTTGTTACATCAGCCCTTATACTTCGCCGAAATTCAACCACAGAGGTTCGGGATTATGGTTTCTGCCAACCCCTTTATGCAAATGTTTGCACGCTCGCCGTTCAAACCAATGCAAGAACACATCGCAATAGCGCAACAATGCGCTGAGCACTTGGTTCCATTTTTCCAGGCATCCTTTAACAACGATTGGTCTGCCGCCGAAGTTCAGCAACAAATGATTACTGAACTAGAGCACAAAGCAGATGAAATCAAAAAGGAAGTAAGGCAATCACTGCCAAACAGCCTTTTCTTGCCTGTCCCACGCACAGATCTCCTCAGCCTATTGCGCATGCAGGATAAAATTGCCAACCGCGCCAAAGATATTTCAGGCTTGATGCTGGGGCGCCAAACTAGCATTCCAACAATTATCCAAGCTGAGATGCTAGATTTTGTCAAAGCGGCTGTAAAAACCTCAGAGCAGGCGCTCAATGCACTCAACGAACTCGACGAACTCGTAGGTACAGGCTTTCGTGGCCACGAGGTAAAAGTCGTCGAAGACATGATCATCAAACTCGATGAGCTAGAACACCAAACTGACGAGCTGGAACGCGACATTCGCCAGTCTCTCTTCAAAGTCGAAAAAGAACTCGACCCTATCGACGCAATTTTCCTCTACAAGATCATCAAATGGATTGGCGATCTAGCAGACCGTGCACAAGACGTCGGCGGCAGACTTCAGCTGCTACTAGCTAGATAACACAGCAATCTACGAGTAAAAACCTATGAATATTATTGCACAGTACGGTGACGTGATTGTCATCCTCGCCTGTATCTTTGGCTTTTTCATGGCTTGGGGTGTTGGTGCCAACGATGTCGCCAACGCTATGGGCACCTCAGTTGGCTCTAAAGCACTAACCTTGAAGCAGGCGATCATGATCGCCATCATCTTTGAATTCGCCGGTGCCTACTTGGCAGGTGGCGCAGTAACCGCGACCATCCGCAAGGGCATCATTGATCCGGCACTACTCTCAGGCACCCCTGAGTTACTGGTGTTTGGTATGATGTCGGCCCTTTTAGCCGCCGCTATCTGGCTGCTTGTCGCCACTCACTTTGGCTGGCCTGTCTCTACAACGCACTCTATTGTGGGCGCGATTGTCGGCTTCGCGGCTGTCGGCATCTCCCCCGATGCCGTTAACTGGGCCAAAGTGATGAAGATTGTCGCCTCTTGGGTGGTTTCTCCTGTCACCGCTGGATTTATAGCTTTCTGTCTCTTTAGGTCGGTGCAAAAGCTGATCCTCGACACCGAAGACCCGTTTAGAAACGCCAAGAAATACGTGCCAGGCTACATCTTCCTAGTGGGCTTTATCATCGCGATGGTAACCTTCACCAAGGGCCTCAAGCACATCGGGCTAGACCTCAGCTTCGCCAGCAGCTCACTGGTCTCTATCGGCTTTGCATTCTTGACTATGCTCATCGGCATCGTGATGCTCAAGAAAATCAAAGAAGACAAGCAAGCAGACAAAGACTATCACTTTACCAGTGTGGAAAAAGTGTTTGGTGTACTCATGCTGTTCACAGCCTGTGCCATGGCCTTTGCTCACGGCTCTAACGATGTAGCCAATGCTGTCGGCCCACTGGCGGCTGTCGTCGGTATTGTCAACGCAGGCGGTGAAGTACTACAGAAGACGGCCATGCCATCGTGGATTCTACTACTCGGCGGCGCCGGCATCGTTGCAGGCCTTGTCATGTACGGCCACAAAGTTATCGCCACTGTAGGTAACAACATCACCGAGCTCACGCCGAGCCGCGGCTTCGCCGCCACTTTGGCTGCGGCAACTACCGTAGTTTTTGCCTCGGGTACTGGTCTGCCCATCTCCACCACGCACACGCTAGTTGGTGCGGTACTAGGTGTCGGCTTAGCACGTGGTCTGGCCGCACTTAATCTGCGTGTTATCGGCACAATCTTTATCTCATGGGTAGTGACACTTCCAGCCGGTGCGCTGCTTTCGATCATGTTCTTCTTTATGTTCAAGGGCATGTTCAGTTAAGCGCCATTTTTAGAATAAGCCGCGCCTAGACGCGGCTTTTTTTTGGCTTACTGTTTAAAAATATCGACCTACCCGCGCAAAGGTTGCACAATATAGCCCCTGTCAGACTTTAGATTTTCCGGAGCTCGCTGTGCTCGACGCCAAGCAATACGTCAACTGGTTTCGCCATTCATCGCCCTATATTAACTCGCTGCGCGACACAACCGCCGTCATCATGCTGAGCGGCGAGGCCATCATGGACCTCAATTTCGACAATGTCGTCCACGATATCGCCCTGCTCAACAGCTTAGGGATGCGTCTCGTACTAGTTCACGGCGCTCGCCCGCAGATAGAACAACGCTTAGATGCCCAAGGTTTACAAGCCCAGCGCCACCATCAGCGCCGCGTCACTGACAGCGCTACTTTACACTGCGCAATCGATGCCAACGGTGCCATTCGCACCCTAATCGAAGCCAAACTATCAATGGGCTTGATCAATACGCCGATGCACGGCGCTGAGATACGCTTAGCATCTGGGAATTTTGTCACTGCCAAACCTGCAGGCGTACACCAAGGCGTCGACCTCTGCCACACCGGCGAGGTGAGACGTATCGACCACAAGGGGATACGCCAGCTGCTGGACTTAGATTCCATTGTGCTAGTTTCAACGCTGGGCTACTCACCGACCGGCGAGATCTTCAACCTGACTGTTGAGGAGGTCGCACAGCAGACAGCAATTGCCCTCAAAGCTGACAAGCTTATCCTTCTCGGCAGTGAGCAGGGGATTACTGACAGCCAAGGTAAAACGCGCAGCGAATTGCTTTCTAGTACTGCTAGCCGTCTGCTGAGTCAGTACCACAGCCAGCACACTGATCCTGACCACGCACAGTCTGAGATTTCGACCCTGTTAGAAACAGCAGCCGGTGCCTGCAGTGCTGGGGTTGCACGCTGCCACCTTATTTCCTACAAAATCGATGGCGCCATGCTGTGTGAGCTCTACACCCGTGACGGCAGCGGCACTATGATTATCGAAGAGTCCTACGAGCAAGTACGCAGCGCCAGTGTCGAAGATATTGGCGGCATTATTGAGCTGATCAATCCACTCGAGGAAAAGGGCATACTCGTGCGACGCTCACGTGAGCGCTTAGAGGCTGAAATCGAGCAGTTCATTGTCATTGAACGCGACAATGCAATCATTGCCTGTGCGGCACTCTATACGTTTGACTCCCAGCCAATTGGTGAACTTGCCTGCATCGCCGTGGCACAGGGCTACGGCGGTGGCAACCGCGGCAAAGTACTGCTTGATGCCGTTGAGCAGCGCGCCCGCGACATCGCGCTCAAGAGTCTTTTCGTATTGACCACGCGCACTGCGCACTGGTTTTTGGAGCAGGGCTTTAGCAGCATTGATGTGGCTGATCTCCCCGAAGAGAAACAGCGTCTCTACAACTTGCAGCGCAACTCCAAAGTTTTTTCCAAGATACTGTAGCACTGCATCCAACAGACAGTCTGGCACCACCCATGGAGCCAGATGCCCTCTCGTGTTGTCTGCTCCCCTTTAAGATTATATTCTCAGCTATAGTGCAAGACTGCGCCCACAGCGCAGCCCTCGCGCGCTCAGCCAACTTTACAAAGGTACTAACATGAAAGTTATCATGGACATTATGGTTTCACCGGGCGGCGTCGGCCTATCCGTCTCTCCCTATATCGCGCACTGCCAGAAAATTTTTCAAGAGGCCGGGCTCAACCACAACCTGCACAGCTATGGTACTAATGTCGAAGGTGAGTGGGACGATGTTGTCGCTGCAGTAAAGCGCTGCCACGAAGACCTACACGAGATGGGCGCCGTGCGCATCACCAGCCACATGAAACTGGGAACGCGTATCGATAAAGAGCAAACCATTCAAGATAAGATCGACAGCGTTGTAGAAAAGCTATAATCCACTCGCGGCGACCGACACGGCGCCGCAGCTTACTGCTTGGGGAAGGTGATACTAAATTTGGCGCCACCCAGGGAGTATGACTCTGCCACCTGCAG